>CAMWXB010000006.1 GCA_947178125.1 uncultured Lachnospiraceae bacterium
CAGAAGCATAGGAAAGCATTTGAGGAATTGGCAAAATGATTTTATTAAACAAAGAACAGATAAAGCATCTTCATAGTAAGTTGATACAGGAAACTGCTGGTATTTTTAGAACTGAATGGAATTGAGATAGAATGTAGTGATGAAGAGATGGTTACTTTAGGACTAGGAATTGCTGCAGGCCAATATAAGGATGATGATATTGTGTTTTGGATTGTAGAACATAACAAGTGATAAACAAGGTATGTTAAGAAATATTGTGAGTTTTGGAGAAATATATGGGTTATATGGACGAACTGTGGCCAATTGAAAGTCATAGTTTTTATGACATAAATGATACTAACTTTCAGGTGCATATTAAGTGGAGTAAAAATATAAAGAAAGATTACCAAAAACTTTCGGAAGAGTTTTTTGAATGTGGTTACAGAATATGTGAAAAAATAGTGGATTGCGGACATGACAATATAAAGTCAGATATGTGGTTTTTTCCAAGCATGTATTTGTTTAGACAAGGTATGGAGTTAGGAATTAAAGCACTTATATGCGGTGCAATTACTAATAAAGGTAAGATACAACAGGTATTTCTTTCATGTAAGCATGATTTGATGTTCTTGAAAAGTATATAATGAAAAGGTATTTTACAACTTGATAGGAATTTTTGAAGACTTAATATAAGAAAATTCGTTATATATTTTAAACATCATGTAACGTCAACCGCAATTTTTGAGGTATTCGGTATGAAAAAAACAGCAATTACAATGATAAAATTTATCGGATTTTTTCTGGGGTGGGCAATATTCACTTCGATATTGCCGTTATCATCTTCGGAAAATCCGGCTATATGGAGATTGTGGGCAGAAATTATGCCACTATTGGCAATAATAGCTTTTACGTTCCTTTTCTGGTTGATTGAAAAGAAAAATATAAGATTATATCTGTTCGATAAGCCGGTTAAAGGAGTAATAGTGGGCGTGACCGCGGGGATTGTATGGCTGGCTGTTCCTGTTCTGGTAATGTACATAGCAGGGATTATTCATTTTGACGGAACGAATGCGGTTCATCTATTTTCGGTCTGGGTGTTAGCCGCATTTCTAAACGTGATCATGCAGGAACTTCTTGTCCGGGGCTATCTGTATCAAATGATAAAGCAGAAACACAATATAGCTGCGGCCGCAATTGTTACGACAGCGCTTTTTACAGGATTACATGGCGGGGCATTTGAAGCGGGGGCTGTTCCCGTATTAAATGTGCTTACCATGAGTCTGCTTATGACGTTGGTCCTGGAATATAGCGGCTCTATGATAGCGCCAATTATCATGCACTTTTTATGGAATGGAATTGGAGCATTGGTTTTGGGCGGTGTGTCACTGGCTGATGATTATCCAAACCTGCTTATTATGACTTTTACCGGAAAGGAGATTTTATCCGGCGGGGACTGTAAAATGGAAGGAAGCATTATCGTTTTATTTGTCAATATTATTTTGATTGTCCTTTTTATGTTCTTAAAAAATAAGCAGAGAAAGGAATTTGTGGAGGTAAATAATGGATACGAAAGGATTATCAGGTAAGTATATTGTAAAAGAACTTGGGGATAGCGATATTCAGGATATTTTTAACTTATGCCGTGAAAACAGATTATATTATGAGTATTGTCCCCCAATGGTTACAGAGGAAAGTATCAAAAAGGACATGACTGCGCTTCCACCAAATACTAAAATCAGCGATAAATTTTATATTGGATTTTATGATGAAGGAAAATTAATTGCAGTTATGGATTTAATAAGCGGATATCCAGAGCAGAAAATCGCATATATAGGCTTCTTTATGACAAATGTGGCAATACAGAAAAGAGGTGTGGGAACAGAAATTATTTCTGAATTATGTGATTATCTAAAGCGGAAAGGATTTATTTCTATTAGATTAGCATGGGTAAAAGGTAATCCGCAGGCAGAACATTTTTGGTTGAAAAATATGTTTGTGGCATTAAAAGAAACTACGAGCAATGTAGCTGACTCTGTTATTCTTGCGGAAAGATGCTTATAGAAAAACAAAGATACACAGCCGGTATGAAATATTCTGTTCATTGACGCGGCGGCCTATCAGATTCTGTTCTGGTCGCCCCATTCGCACATGCTGTCCAGAATAGGCATCAGAGATTTTCCGCGTTCAGTCAGGCTGTACTCTACTTTGGGAGGAATCTGCGGATATTCTTCCCGATGGACAAGCTTGTCGGCTTCCAGTTCTTTCAAGGTAGCGCTCAAAGTTTTGTAGGAGATTTCTCCGATATATTTTTTCATTTCGTTAAAGCGGACAACCCCAAATTCCATCAAGGTATAGAGAATCGTCATTTTATACTTTCCGTTGATCAGGGACAGGGTATAGCTGAAACCCGTGTCCTTTAAGCATTCCTGTGCTATACAGCGTTTTTCCATTGTAATCCCCATACCTTTCAATTGATATCGTCAGATTTCCAAAACACTTTCCTTCAGGTAAGTATAGTACCTTATAGTAAGTATCGCACCTGAATGTGCGTACTTGTATTCCGGACAGTTCATGTTAATATCATAATATGGACTGTAGAACAAGTCAAGGCAGGAAAAGGGAAACAGGAAAAGAATAAAGGAGAGGATATCTTATGAGTAAGAAAATTGTTGTGATCACGGGAAGTCCGAGAAAGAATGGAAACAGTTTTGCGATGACGGATGCTTTTATCAAAGCGGCGGAAGGCAAGGGGCATAAAGTAATCCGCTTTGATGCCGCCATGAAGAAAGTAGGAGGGTGTCATGCGTGCGAAACCTGTTATAAGAGCGGTAAAGCCTGTTCTTTTGATGATGACTTCAATGAGATTGCCCCGGAAATTCTGGAAGCGGATGGCGTTGTCTTTACCATGCCGGTCTACTGGTATTCTATCCCGGCACAGGTGAAGGGTGTGATCGATAAACTCTTTTCTTTCTGCGTTGCGGGTAAGGATGTGGCAGGAAAGGAATGCGCGCTGATTACCTGCTGTGAGGAGGATGACATGTCTGTTATGGACGGCGTACGGATTCCGGTTGAGCGTTCGGCGGCACTGTTGAAATGGAAAATGGTGGGAGAGGTTCTGGTTCCGGGAGTCCTGAACGCAGGCGATATCGAAAAGACTGACGGATGCACGCAGGCCGCAGCATTGGCAGAAAAATTTTAGGATAATGCAGTAGTGGAGGAATGGCGGATGAGTAAGAAGATTATCATTTTGAATGGCAGTCCCCGTAAAAATGGCAATACAGCCGGACTGATCAGGGAATTTACCAAAGGAGCGGAAAGCGCCGGCAATATCGTGACGGAATTTTTTCTGGACGGCATGAATGTCAATGGCTGTAAGGGATGTTTTGGAGGCGGAAAGAATTCTGACAGCCCCTGTGTGCAGAAGGATGATATGGAAAAAATCTATCCGGTCTATAAGGAAGCAGACATTGTGGTGCTGGCATCGCCGCTTTACTATTGGAGCATCAGCGGGCAGTTGAAAACGGCATTTGACCGTCTGTTTGCTGTTGCGGAATGTGATCCGGATTACAGGAATCCTAAAAAGGAAAGCATTTTGTTAATGGCGGCAGAAGGAAACGGGTTTGAGGAAAGTCTTTACTGGTATGACCGACTTGAAAAACATCTTGGGTGGAAAAGTCTCGGAAAGGTTCTGTGCGGCGGTGTGATGGCCATAGGAGATATCAAGGACCGCCCGGAACTGGCAGAGGCTTATGAGTTAGGGAAAATAATCGGCTCATGACAGAAAAATGAAATGATTCGGTGCAGTCTGGAAGAATGCCCTAGAATGGCGGTTCCAGACTGCATTTTGAATTGCGCAGGGGCAGTTGCTTTATTATTTATGAATGCTCTTCCAGCCAGCGGACCGCGCAGTGTGCCAGACAGGCGGAGCCGATCGGGCAGACGTTCTCGTTGAACCGGACCTTCGGGTTGTGGGCAGGAGCGTCGCCCCTTTCATCCTCATACCCGGCCGAAAGATACATATATACGCTGGGGACTTTCTCCGCAATATTCGCAAAGTCCTCAGAAGCGCTGGCTGACGTGTCGGGAACAGGCGTCAGACCGGGTATCGGCAGTTCTTTCATATAGCTTACCATCTCGTCAGTCATGGCAGGATTGCAGACTAACGGCGGCACTTCGGAAATCATTTCGATTTCTGCAGAACCTCCATATACTTCTGCGGTTTTTTGGGCAGCTTCTTTCAGCCGCCGGACCAGTTTTTCCCGGCTGGCGTTGTCATTGGTGCGCAGGGTCCCCTGGAGGACAGCGGTATCCGGGATGATATTGGGCGCCGAACCTGCGGAAAAACTGCCGATGGTCAGCACGCAGGCTTTGCTGGGGTCAGCTTCCCGGGCGATCAGCGATTCCAGAGCAAGATAAACATGGACGCCGATATTGATCGGGTCGATGGAATTGTGTGGATACGCGCCGTGGGCACCCTGCCCGTGGATTGTGATCCGAAAACCATCTACAGAGTACATCATGGTTCCGCCGCTGTTGTACATGAACAGGCCCACCGGTATCCTGCCGGAGCCGACATGGTAGGCCAGGGCGGCATCTACACCCTCCAGGATTCCGTTTGCCAGCATATCTTTCGCGCCCTCAAAGGTTTCTTCCGCAGGCTGGAACATGAACCGGACCCGGCCGGACAGCTTGTCTTCCCTTTCTTTGAGCATCTTTGCCGCTGTCAGCAGCATGGCCGTATGGAAATCATGGCCGCAGGTATGCGCCTCCGTACCGGTTGGGCAGGAAAAGCTCTCGCCGCTTTCTTCTGGCATGGGCAGCGCATCCATATCCGCCCGGAGCAGGAGCGTTCTGCCGCCTTCCCGGCCCAGTTCCGCGGTCACGCCATGCCCGCAGGGATGCGGGTCCAGGCCATATCCTTTCAGCTGTTCTATAACGTAGGCCTGTGCCTTTGGCATGTGCAGTCCCACTTCTGCGTTGCGGTGCAGCCAGCGCCGGTGGGCGACTGTTTCCTCATGCAGTTCCAATGCGCGTTCATAAAAATTCATAATCGTCTCTCCTTGACTCGTCACGAAAAATTAGAAACATATGTTGAGTAAATTGTAACAAAAGGCGTTGACACCGTCAACAACGAAGTAAATAAGCGTAAATAAGCGTTTACGGAAAATCTGTCCGAAAATCACAAACTATGGTACAATTGCACCATATCGAGATGGAACTGAGAATTGACTGGAGGGCATATGACGCTACAACAATTAAAATATATGATCATCGTTGCGGAAAGAGGTTCTATTACGGAAGCGGCAAAGGAGCTGTACATTTCACAGCCGAGTCTTTCCGGTGCTGTCAAAGAAGTGGAAAAGGAATCCGGAATAACCATTTTCAACCGCTGCCGGGCGGGCGTGGCATTGACAAAAGAGGGGATGGAGTTTTTAGGATATGCGAGGCAGGTCGTTCAGCAGATGGAACTTCTGGAATCGAAATATATTGACAAAAAGCCTGCAAAACAGAGATTTTGCGTCTCTACACAGCATTATACCTTTACGACAAATGCGTTTGTGGAACTGGTACAGCGTTTCGGGCAGGAAAGATTTGAATTTATCCTGAATGAAACGCAGACGCATCAGATCATAGAAGATGTACGGAACAGGTTCAGCGACCTGGGAATTCTTTATCTTTGCGGCAGCAATGAAAAGGTGCTGAAAAAGTTGTTTAAAGAATATGATCTGGTCTTTCATGAATTGCTTACGGCAGCGCCCCATATTTTTATCAGCAAAGACCATCCGCTGGCCCAAAGCACATCTGTCAGACTGGATGACCTGAAATCATATCCACGGCTCAGTTTTGTGCAGGGAACTTATGAATCATCCAATTTCTCCGAAGAACTTTTCAGCAACGAACCTGTGGAAAAAAGTATCAAAGTCAGTGACCGTGCGGCGATTGTAAATCTGATGATCGGATTGGACGGATATACGATTTCAAGCGGTATTTTTCCCAAATATTTACAGGGGGATTCCATCGTTTCGATTCCACTGGAGGAAAATGAGGTGATGCGTATCGGGTACATCCGCAACAGCGATAAGGCGTTATCGGAATTGGGAGAGATTTATATAGAAGCTTTGAAACAGTACCGGAAATAGATGAGACATAGGTTCAGACTATGTAATGACATAAAAAACAGATATTACCTATTTCAAGGCATCCCGTGCTAAGATATGGAGACGAAAGAGAATCATATCTTAGGAGGGATTACATGAAAGACGAAACGAAATGCTTACATGCAGGTTATCAGCCTGGAAACGCAGAACCGAGAGTCATGCCGATTGTGCAGAGCACGACCTATGTGTATGAATCTACGGAAGAAGTTGCAGCAGTGTTCGATGATCCGATGAAATCACTGATTTATTCAAGATTTGGGAATCCGACAGTTATGGCAGTGGAGGATAAGATTGCAGCGCTGGAGGGCGGCATTGGGGCGATGTGCACTACATCGGGTCAGGCGGCAGTGCTATTATCTCTGCTGAATATCTGCAATGCGGGAGACAGTTTTATCAGTCTTACAGAAATATATGGCGGTTCGATTAATTTGTTCTCTCACACGCTCAGGAAATTGGGAATTGAGTGCATTTATGTTGATAAAAATGCGTCAAATGAAGAAATTGGCGCAGCATTTAAACCGAATACCAAAGCAGTATTTGGAGAAACGATTGCGAACCCGGCCCTGACAGTTTTTGATATTGAAAGATTCGCTGATATTGCACACGAACATGGTGTCCCACTGATTGTTGACAATACATTTGCAACGCCTGTTTTATGCAGGCCGTTTGAATTTGGAGCAGATATTATCGTTCATTCTACCTCAAAATATATGGACGGTCATGCAGTGCAGATAGGGGGCGCAATTGTGGACAGCGGAAATTTTGACTGGACAAACGGTAAATTTCCGGATTTAACGGAACCGGACGAATCTTATCATGGCATTTCCTATACGGAGACATACGGAAAAAAAGCATATATTGTAAAGGCAAGGATGCAGCTTATGCGTGATTTTGGTGTTTATCCTGCGGCGCATTCCGCATTTTTACTGAATCTTGGTCTGGAAACATTGGCGGTCAGAATGAAGCAGTATTGTGAAAATGCGATGGCGGTCGCAAAGTATCTGGAGCAGTCTGATAAGGTGGAACGTGTGAATTATCCCGGACTTGAGAAGGATGAGAATTATGAACTGGCGAAGAAATACCTGAAGGGCTGCAGCGGCGTGATTTCTTTTGTGATCAGGGGTGGTAAGAAAACTGCCATGCAGTTCATGAATGCGCTTCGGCTCGCATCTAACGAAGTTCATGTTGCAGATATACGAACCTGTGTATTGCATCCGGCAAGCGAAACCCATCGGCAGTTGACCGGTGAACAGCTGGCGGCCGCAGGAATTGAGGAGGGACTGGTGCGCCTTTCCGTCGGATTAGAAAGCGTAGAAGATATCATTGCTGATTTGGAACAGGCATTGCGTTAAAGTTCTTTTGGAAAGGAAAAGCAGAGCGACGATGAAGAAAATTCTTTTGTCTACTCCCACCATACACGCGGAGGAGCAGCAGTATATTCAGAAAGCATTCGAAACAAACTGGGTCGCGCCGTTAGGACCAAATGTAGATGAATTTGAGAATATGGTGGCGGCCTATGCGGGGGTATCTTCTTCCGCGGCGCTTTCGTCCGGAACGGCAGCGCTGCATCTATCGGTTATTTTGGCGGGGGTGAAGGAAAATGATATCGTGTTCGTTCCGTCCCTGACCTTTGCCGCGAGTGTTAATCCGATCAGATATGAGAGGGCAGTCCCCGTTTTTATCGATTCAGAGCGTGATACCTGGAATATGGATGCTGCAGCATTAAGGAAAGCGTTTGAAAAATATCCGCACCCGAAGGCTGTCATGGTGGTGCATTTGTACGGCACATCATCTAATATGGACGAAATAGGCGCTGTCTGTAAAGAGCATAATGTCCCTTTAATAGAAGATGCGGCAGAATCGCTGGGCACTACCTATAAAGGGAAAATGACGGGTACTTTCGGAGATTATGGAATCTACTCATTTAATGGAAACAAAATTATTACGACGTCGGGCGGCGGCATACTTGTGGCAGGGAAGGAAAAAGATGTGGAAAAAGCCCGTTTTCTGGCCAGCCAGGCGCGCAATCCAGCCAGACATTATCAGCATTCTACGATCGGTTACAACTACAGAATGTCAAATATTGTTGCCGGAATAGGATGCGGGCAGATGGCGCATATCGGGGAACATATAAAAAGAAAGCGCGAGATTTATAAAGCGTACAGGGAAGCTTTTTCTGATATAAAAGAAATAGAAATGAATCCGCTCAACAGGGAAGGCGTTGATAACAACTGGCTTTCCTGCATGACGATTTCCGCTGACAGCAAGGTGACACCGGCGCAGGTCATGGACGCCTTAGATGCCGAAGGCATCGAGACCAGACCGATATGGAAACCGATGCACCTGCAGCCTGTATTTGAAAAATACGATTTTATTCAGGTTGAGGATGAGATGAGCGTAAGCGAAGATATTTTTAACAGAGGGCTTTGTCTGCCCAGTGATATTAAAAATACGGAAGCGGATATGGAGCGCATCATAAGGATTGTGAGGAAACAGTTCCGGTAAGGAGAAAACGGTTCCCTTAATCATCCACATCAAAATGCTCCAGCATACTCCCCCTCTTTTCCGGTTTGGAATCGCCATATCTGACCATCAGCATCGTAAAGAATGCCATGACGGAAAAGAACACGGAATAGGGAAACAGTGTCCGGTAAGAGACATGTTCCAGCAGATAGCCGGAGAGAATCGGCGTGACCACCTGGGCCGCCATCGAAAAGGTATAATAGTATCCGGTATATTTGCCGACATCCCCTGAAGAGGCGATTTCCACGACCATCGGGAAAGAGTTGACATTGATCGCCGCCCATGCGAAACCGATGATACCGAAAAAGAGGTTCATCGTCACATGATAGTTGTTGTAAAAAGCGGCGCACAGATAGCAGAACGCCAGCATTGCGACGCCAATGAGGATTGTTTTTTTACGGCCGATACGGCTGGAGATTGCTCCGATCGGAATATAGCTGATGATTGCGGCTACCGTTGCCACCATCAGACAGTTCGCATAGCCGCCGTTTTCCATCCCCCAGACATGGGTTGCATAACGGGAGAAAGCGGTGGTGACTGCATTGTAGGCAATAAACCACAGCGCGATGGAGGACAGCATGAAAATAAGGCTTCGTTTCACATCCGGCGGGAGTGCGGAACCTGTGCCTGTTTCCGCAGTATCCGTTTCCGCTTCCGGCGCCATTTCCTGTAAAATCTTCTTTTCTTTTACCGTAAAAAAGAGAATGGCGATACATACGATCATCAGCAGGGCAATGGAGAGAAAAAGCGGGAAATAGTCCGGCGTTATTCCGTTTCCGACAAGCAGCTGTATCATGATCAGCGAGTAGACGCCGCCGACCGCACCCATCAGATTGATGACTGCGTTGCCCTTGCTTCGCAGCGGTTTCGGTGTCAGATCGGGCATTAAAGCGACCGAGGGAGAACGGTAGAGCCCCATAGAGAGCAGGGTTAAAAACAGGACGATAATGAACAGCACCAGGTTCCTGCTGCGGTCTGCCGCAGGCAGGATCAGAAGAAAAACGGCGGAAAGAGCTGTTCCGGCTATGATAAAAGGCATTCGTTTTCCGATCTTCGTGTCCGTTCTGTCGGAAAGCAGACCGAAGATAGGGAGCAGGAACAACGCTAAAATATTGTCTGCCGCCATAATGACGCCGGTAACTGTCTCACCCAGTTCAAAGGAATTCTTTAAAATCAGCGGAATGATATTGTCATACATCTGCCAGAAGGCGGAGATGGATAGAAATGCAAGGCCGATCAGGATTGTCTGTTTATAGTTGAGTTTCATCATTTTACTCCTTTTTGACAGGAATTACGCATGAATTCCCTGAACGCCGGCTGTCAGCCTGCGTGATGCTGGTCAGTCTATGTGACGCTGGTTTACCGGTGTGACGTTGGTTCGCCTATGTGACGTTGCTTTAGCTACGTCTATTATAGCATAAGTATTACGGAAAAGATATCATTTTAAACCGGATTTTCGTATTGTGAATGTTGTAAATTTATAGTTACAAAGAAATTTCGTAAACTGTAACAAATAAAGGAAAAGCAGGCACACCGATTTGTAAAAACCGGTGTGCTTCTGTATTTATGTGTGGTATGATAGTGTGAGAAGAACTTCTAACACTCGCGACAGAGGCATGCTTAAGTTTCACCTGAAGGTGAAACGTGAAGAAGTTCTACGATTTGCCGAAGGCAAATCTTTCTTACACCGAAGAATACCCAAAATACGGGCATTCTTCATCTCAAGTTTATTTGTGTTTGGATTTTGAGATTCCGCAGAGTGGGATTATGGCGGTTCGTGAGAAGAAAGAGGTGAACAGGCTCTATGTTAAAACAGATTAAATACTTTCAGGCAGTCGTCCGATGCGGGAGTTTTACACGGGCAGCAGAGGAATGTTATATATCCCAGTCGGCCATTTCCCAGCAGATACAGGCGCTGGAACAGGAGCTTGGTATTCAGCTTCTTGCCCGCGGAAACCGAAAATTTTCGGTGACACCGGCCGGGGAACATTTTTACAAAAAAAGCCTGGCTTTGACGGCGGATTTTGAGAAACTGTGCAGAGAAACGGTTCGAATTGCCCATGAGGATGACCCACAACTTTGTATCGGTTATCTGAAGGGGTACAGCGGAAATGAATTTCAGCAGGCCGTGGCAGAGTTCACCGGGAAATATCCGGACGTTGCCATACATATCATCAATGGAAACCATGAGGAATTGTATGATGAACTGCGGTCCGGCAGGGTCGATCTGATTTTGAACGACCAGCGCCGGGCTTTTTCCGATGAATATGTGAACTGTATTCTGACCACCAGCGAGTGCTGCATCGAGATTTCGGCGCGCAGTCCTGTTGCGGGAGCGGAAAGCGTAGACGTTCAGGATTTAAAAGATATTCCCTGCATTCTGACCGCTTCGCAGAGCCAGCGCAGAAACGAACAGAGTTATTATCATGATATCGTAGGTATCCGCAGCGAATTTCTGTTTGCGGAAAATCTGGAGGAGGCAAGGCTGCTTGTGATTGGCGGTAAGGGGTTTATGCCGGTGGAAGGCAGCGGACAGGCGGCAGCGCCTGGCATGCCTCTGCATCATGTGCCGCTTCTGCGCAAAGGGAAACCGATCAAAAGGAACTATTGTGCTTTCTGGAAAGAGGATAATTCCGGCTATTATGTGGAAACATTTGCGGATATCCTGAAAAAGAAATTTTAAATAAGAAAAGTCGAGTGCGCGGGTGACCGGTTTTTTATATAGGGAAAGTTTCACATAAGATTTTCTTATAAAAAATCCGCTGAAAGAGAAATTGCTTTCAGAAAAAGAAGTTTTTATAATGGAGAAGAAAGAAGTACAAAGCGAGAGGTGTTCCGCCAATAGTATATGAAACGGGAAAATATATGATGGGAGAATGAACGATGGAAAATATAAAGAAAAAATTTGGTTTCGGCTGTATGCGGCTTCCTATGAAAAATGATGAAGTTGATACGACAGAGTTTGGCAGGATGGTGGATGTATTTCTTGAAAATGGTTTTAATTATTTTGACACCGCACATGGCTATGTGAACGGCATGAGTGAAACGGCGCTCAGGGAATGCCTCACAAGCAGATATCCCCGTGACAGTTACATCCTGACGAATAAGCTTTCTACCCATTTTTTTGAAAAAGAAGAGCAGATACGTCCTTTATTTGAGAGCCAGCTTACTGCCTGCGGCGTGGATTATTTTGACTTCTACCTGATGCACGCCCAGAGTGCGGATATTTTTGCCAAATTTAAGCGCTGCAGGGCATATGAAACGGCTCTGGAATTTCTGGCGGAGGGAAAGATTCGTCATTTCGGGATTTCTTTTCACGACAAGGCTTCTGTTCTGGAGGAAATTCTGACAGAATATCCGCAGATTGAAGTGGTGCAGATTCAGTTCAACTATCTGGATTATGACGACCCGTCCGTAGAGAGCAGGAAATGTTATGAGGTCTGCCGTAAATTCCATAAGCCGGTCATCGTCATGGAACCCTGTAAAGGAGGCAATCTCGTCAATCTTCCGGGAGATGCGGGGGCAGTTTTTGATGAATTGCAGAAGGAGAGCGGCCGTGAAAAATCTGGCTATGCAAGTTATGCCATCCGCTTTGCGGCGGGATTTGAAGGCATCATGATGGTACTTTCCGGCATGAGCAATATGGAACAGATGGAAGATAACATCAGTTATATGAAGGATTTTCGTCCTTTAGCGGAAGCGGAGCTGGCGGCAGTCCATAAGGTGTGTGAGATTATCCGCTCTCAAAATATGATTCCCTGTACGGCCTGCCGGTATTGTACGGATGGCTGCCCGCAAAAGATATCCATTCCGGACCTGTTCGCCTGCCTGAACGCGAAGAAGGTTTTCCACAACTGGAATACGGATTATTATTACAATAGTGTACATACGGTCAAGAACGGAAAAGCATCAGACTGTATCAGATGCGGTAAGTGTGAGCAGGTATGCCCGCAGCATTTGCATATACGCGAACTGCTTGAGGATGTGGCAGCAGAGTTTGAATGACCGCAAAAGGAAAATTTGAAGGAGGATATAGAACAATGGCAGTTACAGAAGCAGCGAAAAGATATCATGAGAAAATGTTTCCCGATTATAAATCTAAGTTTATAGAGACAGACCCGGAATTTATCGAGCGTTTTGATAATTTTGCATTTGACGAAGTCGTAAATCAGGATGATCTTGACGGCAGGACACGGTTCATGGCAATCCTCGCGACACTGCTTGGATGCCAGGGGACGGATGAATTCCGCACCATGCTTCCTGCAGCGCTTCGTTTTGAGGTTACTCCTGTGGAAATTAAAGAAATCGTTTATCAGGCGACAGCATATCTGGGAATGGGGCGCGTATTCCCGTTTCTAAAGATTGTCAATGATGTGTTTGAAGAAAAGGGAATCGAACTGCCGCTTCCGTCACAGGCAGCTACGACCACGGAAAACCGCAGGGAAGCCGGGACGCAGGCACAGGTGGATATCTTTGGTGAGGGAATGCGGGACTTCTGGAAGTCCGGCCCGGAGGAGAGCCGTCACATCAATTTATGGCTGGCGGATAACTGTTTTGGCGATTACTATACCCGCACCGGCCTGGACTATCAACAGCGGGAAATGATCACGTTCTGTTTCCTGGCGGCACAGGGCGGCTGTGAGCCGCAGCTTACCAGTCATGCGGCAGCAAATATGAGGATTGGGAATGACAAGGCGTTTCTGATTAAAATCATCTCCCAGTGCCTGCCTTATATCGGCTATCCGAGGAGTCTGAATGCGCTGCGCTGTGTAAACGATGCGGCGGCGAAGATGGAGAAAGAGGATACGGAGAAAAATTGAGCGAGGAGGCAGTCATGAATATACTTGTAATAGATGCACAGGGCGGCGGTATCGGGAAGCAGCTCGTCTCTGCAATAAAAGAAAATATCCAGGGCACTGTTGTTACCGCTGTCGGAACAAATTCTGCGGCAGCTTCCGCTATGTTGAAGGCGGGTGCTGATAACGCGGCGACCGGAGAAAATGCCGTCGTCGTGAATAGCAGAAAAGCGGATGTGATCGTTGGCCCGATCGGTATTGTGATCGCGGATGCTCTATTCGGAGAAATAACGCCCATTATGGCGAAAGCTGTTGCGCAAAGCAGCGCGAAGCGCATTTTAATTCCCATCAATCATTGTGATAATATCGTGGTTGGCGTGAGTGATTTAAATATTCGAAAACTGATTCAGGATGTGATTTCCGAACTGCAGAAGAATCAGATTCGGTGTGTTTAAGAAAAATCAGCGTAATGAAAGCATAATGAAAAATCAGTGTAAGCTCCAGCCTATTGACTTTTGGCCTGAGTAGTGTATAATATCCACGATAGCAGGAAGCTGTCGGTCGTAACGCAGAAGCGTTAAATGGAATAGTGCGTTTTATATTGATGCAATAATGATACAACGTAAAATTAAAATAATGATACAATGTAAAATAATGGTATAATGCAAAATAATGGATATGGCGTAAATAGTATGCTTAGAAAGCACACAAATCCTCTGAAGGGGAAATGTGTGCTTTTTGTTTTTTGAAAGCGAGGTGGTCATTTGGTCATACAGGAGTTTTTTGAACGATATCCAAAGGCAGCGATTGCTTTTTCCGGCGGTGTAGATTCGGCTTATCTTCTTTATGCGGCAGTAAAATATGCAGATAAGGTGAAAGCCTATTATGTAAAATCCGAATTCCAGCCGCAATTTGAACTGGATGATGCGCTGCATCTGGCGAAAGAACTGGGGGCGGACATGCAGGTGCTTACGCTGAAAGTGCTTTCGGTGCCTCATGTAAATACTAATCCTTCCGAACGTTGCTATTACTGTAAAAAGGCAATCTTCGGTGTAATCACAGCAGCTGCGGCGGCGGATGGTTTTACAGTGCTTCTGGATGGAACGAATGCCTCTGATGATGCCGGCGACCGTCCGGGGATGCGTGCGCTGTCAGAATTGTCCGTGCTTTCACCGCTTCGGGAATGCGGATTGACCAAAGAACACATTCGTCAGCTTTCAAAAGAAGCGGGACTATTTACATGGGATAAGCCCGCATATGCCTGCCTTGCAACGAGAATCCCGACCGGTGAAGAGATAACCGCGGATAAATTGTCCGCAACGGAAATGGCGGAGGACTATCTTTTTTCGCTCGGCTTTACAGATTTTCGCGTGCGCTCTCAGGAAGGTCATGCGCGGCTGCAGGTGCCGGAGGCGCAGTTGGGACTCTTGTTGGAACGGCGCGAGGCCATTCTGGCAAAGCTGAAAGGATATTATAAGACGGTATCGCTGGATTTGGAGGTAAGAGGATGAATACGGATATCAGAAGATTATTGGAGGGCGTCAGCGATGGAAGTGTTTCTATCGACGATGCGCTTTTGAAACTGAAAGTAAAACCATTTGAAGATATTGGCTACGCCAAAGTCGATATGCACCGGAAACTGCGTCAGGGAACGGCAGAGGTGATTTACGGTGCGGGAAAAACACCCGAACAGATTATTGGAATTATTGAAACCATGCTGAAAAATGGGCAGAACACCATTCTCATTACCCGGCTTACCGAAGAAGCCGCCGCAATCGTCGGAGAAGCCTATTCAATCAATTACCATAAGGATGCCCGCTGCGGTATTCTTGGGCAGGTACCTGTTCCTGACGGAATCGGTAAGATTGTCGTAGCGACAGGCGGTACAAGCGATATTCCGGTTGCGGAAGAGGCGGCGTTGACAGCCGCCGTTCTTGGGAATGAAGTTGTCCGATTGTATGATGTCGGTGTTGCCGGGCTTCACCGGACGCTCGCCCATCTTGATGAGATCATGAGCGCCAGCGTGATTATTGCCATTGCGGGGATGGAGGGAGCGCTTGCCAGTGTGCTTGGCGGGCTTGCCGATTGCCCGGTCATCGCGGTCCCGACAAGCGTTGGATACGGGGCATCGTTTGGCGGTCTCTCGGCGCTTTTGGCCATGTTGAACTCCTGTGCCAGCGGGGTATCGGTTGTCAATATCGATAACGGTTTCGGTGCGGGATATCTTGCCAATATGATCAATCATATGAATTAAGGGATTAAGAAACACATTTTGTACAATGGAAACCTTCGAAAGCATTGTCTCGTGATTACCTGACCGGAGGAACAGAAAAAAGGAGGCACAAAATTGCGAACACTATATTTGGACTGCGGAATGGGTGCGGCCGGCGATATGCTGACAGCCGCATTGCTGGAACTGCTGCCTGATTCCGATGAATTTGTAAAAGAACTCAACGCGCTCGGTATACCCGGCGTACAGTTCCAAAAGGAGCCGTCTGTAAAGTGCGGCATTACAGGAACGCACATGAGCGTAACGGTAAACGGTGAGGAAGAAGGAAGTCATGACCACAATCATCAGGGCCATGACCATGAGCACAGTCATGATAAGCACGACCACGGTCACGACTGTCATGGGCATGACCACAGCCACGGCTGCCATGATGACGACCATGACCATAGCGACGAGTATGACCATAGCCACGAGTATCATAGCGACGAGCATGACCACAGCCACGCCCATCACCACCACAGCAGTCTGCATGATATCGAGCATATCATACGGGGGCATCTTTCTCTGTCCGAAAAGGTACAGAATGACGTCATGGCAGTTTACAGGCTGATCGCAGAGGCGGAAAGCCATGTTCACGGTGTTCCGGTGACGGAAATCCATTTTCATGAAGTGGGAACGATGGATGCGATTGCGGATATCACAGCAGTCTGCATGCTGATTGACCGTCTGTCTCCAGACGAAATCGTTGTCTCACCTGTCCATGTCGGTAGCGGTCAGGTCAAATGTGCGCATGGCATTCTTCCTGTTCCGGCGCCTGCTACGGCTCATATCCTGAAAGATGTTCCCATCTATGGCGGAAGCATCCGGGGCGAATTGTGTACGCCTACCGGCGCGGCTTTGCTGAAACATTTTGCGGCCAGATTTGACAGTATGCCGGCCATGAAAACACAGGCGATTGGCTACGGTATGGGAAAGAAAGATTTTGAAGAAGTGAACTGTGTCAGAGCGATGCTTGGAGAAACGGACAGCACAGGAGATGAAATCTATGAACTGAGCTGCAATGTGGATGATATGACCGGTGAGGAGGTCGGCTTTGCCGTAGAACGGCTTTTTGCTGCCGGCGCGCTGGATGTGTATACGATGCCGATCGGCATGAAAAAATCCCGTCCCGGCGTGCTCATTCATATCATGTGCCATAAGGCAGACAGGGAAACGATGATTCGAACGGCTTTCAAATATACGACCACCATTGGCATTCGGGAAAGCAGGCTAAACCGTTATGTGCTCGAACGTCATATCGAAACGTGCGAAACACCTTACGGCGCGGTCCGCTGTAAAGTTTCATCCGGCTACGGCGTTGAACGCAGAAAGTACGAATATGATGATCTTTCCCGCATTGCATGGGAAAAGGATATCAGTATTTCTGAAGCGGCTCATCTTGTAGACGAAGAGGTATCAACAGATGAATAGCAAGAGAATATTGTCATCCCTTTTGGCAGCCGTCCTTCTTTTGACGATGACGGCCTGCGGTAAGGAGGATACCGCGGGTTCCAGAGACAGTGTGGTGATCGCCATTGGCTCGGAGCCGGAAACGCTCGATCCTACTAAGGGCTGGGGACACGGCAATTCGCCGATCGTCCAGAGCACACTGGTAAAGTACACTGCCGATTTGACTTTTGAAAACGATCTGGCGACCAGATATGAGCTGTCCGACGACGGCCTGACGTGGACATTCACCATCCGCGATGATGCGGTATTTACCGACGGTGAGAAAGTTACAGCCGCCGATGTGGCTTTCACATTGGAAACAGCCAGGGACGCACAGGGCTCTGTTGACCTGACCTACATGGAAAGCGCCGTTGCGCGGGATGATACAACGGTTGTTATTACGTTGTCCCGGCCTACCTCTATTTTTCTCAACACGCTTGCGTCCATCGGTATCGTACCCGAACACGCTTACGGTGAGGATTACGGCACAAATCCAATCGGCTCCGGCCCTTACAGGTTTGTTGAGTGGAAAGCACAGGAACAGATTGTTTTTACCGCCAATGAAGATTACTATGGCGGTGTTCCTGCAATCAAGCAAGTAACGGTTGTCTTTATGTCCGAAGATGCCGCGCTCGCGGCCGTTCAGGCAGGAGCGGTCGATGTCGCGTATTCTTCGGCCGCCCTTGGCACGACGGCGGTGGAAGGATATCATATGGAAGCGATTCCTTCTGCTGACAACCGGGGATTCACCCTTCCCGTTTTGCCGAATGAGGGGAAAACTGCGGAAAACGGAGCGCCTATAGGAAATGACGTCACCTGTCATCTTGAAATACGTCAGGCGATCGCCTATGCGCTCGACCGCCAGCAGATTGCCGATACGGTGCTGAACGGTTTCGGCCGGCCCGCTTACTCTGAAAACGACGGTATGCCGTGGAACAATCCCGAAGTAGTGATTGAGACGGATGTTGAATATGCAAAGAAGCTGCTCGCGGATGCCGGATGGGTCGATGCCGATGGGGATGGAATCGTTGAAAAGGACGGCCTGAAGGCGGAATTTTCCTGCGTATATCCGTCCGGAGATTTTGTACGTCAGGCTGTTGCCATGGCGGCGGCAGAGCAGGTAAAGGAAATCGGCATTCAGATCAATGTGGAAGGTACAAGCTGGGATGAAATCATGCAGCGGATGTTTTCCGAAGCTGTGATGATGGGCTGGGGTTCTGCAATCCCTAATGAAACCTACTACCTGTATCGTTCCGAAGGCGCTCTTTTTGATGACTTTTATAATCCGGAAGGTTATGGGAGCGATGTGACGGATGGTTATCTCAATGCGGCTATGGAAGCCCTGACTGTGGAAGAGGCCAATGCAAACTGGCAGAAAGTACAGTGGGACGGCACGACCGGCACCGCCATGCGGGGGGAGTGCCCGTGGGTATGGATCGTTAATCTGGATCATGTGACCTATGTCCGCGATGGGCTTTCTATCGGTGAGCAGCCGATTCACGGTCATGGACATGGTTTGCCGTTGATTCAGAACCTGCAGGAGTGGACTTGGGCGGAATGATCTTATATCCGCGAAAGACAGTAGAGTGGAGATTGTTATGAAAGGAACGGTTGGGCGTCTGACCCGCATTTTTGTTATCAATAGTGTCAGGATCCTTACGCTGTTACTGGCGGTAAGCGTGATTACGTTCGTACTGGTCAGTGCGTCGCCAATCGATCCGGTGCGGCAGTATATCATGGGACTTGGAACAGCTGTTTCTCCTGAGCAGCGGGCGGAAATCGAGGATTACTGGGGTGTGAATGAACCGCCGGTGGAACGTTATTTCGGCTGGATGTCGGAACTTTTGAAGGGTAATCTGGGAGAATCCGCCCTGTACCGCCGACCTGTTGCGGATATCATCAGAGAACGGTTCTTAAATTCACTGGCGCTGATGCTGTGCGCATGGGTGCTGTCCGGCGGGATTGGTTTCACGGTTGGATGTGTCATGGGGATGTATCGGGACAGACTGCCGGATAAAATCCTGAAAAAAGTATGCTATGTGATCAGTTCGATTCCGACGTTTTGGCTCGGACTGGTTTTTCTTCTGGTATTTGCCGTATGGCTGAAATGGTTTCCCATCGGATTTTCCGGTCCCATTGGCGTTCTCAGGGATGAGGTCACAATTTGGGAGAAACTTTATCATTTGATCCTGCCGGCTTTTACATTGAGCCTCATGTCGTTTGCCAATATTGCACTGCATACCCGCCAAAAGCTGGCGGATGTTTTGAACAGCGAATATGTCCTGTTTGCAAGGGCGAGAGGAGAAGGAGGATGGATGATTCTGCGCCGCCACGGATTGCGGAACATTCTTCTTCCTGCATTGACTTTACAGTTTGCATCCTTTGCGGAATTGTTCGGCGGTTCGGTCATGGCGGAGAATGTGTTCAGCTATCCAGGGCTTGGCAGTGCGGTATCCGCCGCAGGCTTGAACGCGGATGTGCCGTTACTTCTCGGCGTAACTTTGTTTTCCGCTTTATTTGTCGCTGTCGGCAATATGACCGCAAATCTGCTTTACGGAATCATTGACCCGCAGATACGGGAGGTGGACGGATGAGGAAGGTAAACCGCCGTACAAAAGTTGTTATCCTGACTGTTTTTATGATGGTCATTTTAATTGCAATCTATGCCTTTGGAATGCTGATACCCGATGATGCGGCGGGCAGTTTCCTGCATGCAAAACAGCCGCCTTCCCTGGCACATCCTTTCGGGACCGATGCGCTTGGACGTGATCTGCTGCTGCGTACTTTCAAGGGAATGAGCGTCAGCATGACGGTAGGGACTGCCGCTTCTGCAATCAGCGCGGTCTTTGCCGTCTTTGTCGGCGTTGCCGCGGCTGCAGGTTCAAAGCGGGTCGATGCTTTTATCAACTGGGTGATTGATATCGTGATGGGTGTTCCGCATACGATTCTCGTGATTCTGATTTCTTTTGCGATGGGACGGGGGTTAAAGGGGCTGCTCGTCGGTATTGCCGCTACGCATTGGTGCAGTCTTGCACGTCTGATCAGAGGCGAAGTTCTGCAGCTTCGTTCTATGCAGTATGTAGCGGTATCCCGCAAACTCGGAAAATCCGGCAGGTGGATATTGGCGCATCATCTGCTTCCGCATTTGGGACCTCAATTTTTCGTAGGGCTGGTTCTGATGTTTCCCCATGCAATCCTGCATGAAGCATCCGTCTCATTCCTGGGATTTGGCCTGCCGCCTGAACAGCCCGCTATCGGCATGATTCTTTCAGAAAGCATGCGGTATATCGGGGCAGGGATGTGGTGGCCTGCGGTGCTGCCCGGACTTACACTCGTGCTGATCGTTCTGCTGATAGATAAACTGGGAGATAACCTGCGGATGGTCATGGACCCTTACAGTGCACAGGAATAAGGAGCATTATGGAGCAAAAAAAGGAAACTTTACTGGAAATTCATGATTTGTCCGTTTCTTTCCGCATGTATGATCACGGTCTGGAACAGACGGAGCTGGAAGTCATTTCCGACCTGTATCTGACTGTATATCCGGGGGAAATCGTTGCGGTCGCCGGTTCTTCCGGCTCGGGAAAAAGCCTGCTGGCTTCAGCCATCTTAGGGATTCTGCCGGGAAATGCCGCGGTGCATGGGCATCTGCACTATAAGGGGCAGGAATTGACGAAGGAACGGCAGGAACGGCTTCGGGGAACGGAAATTGCCCTTGTACCGCAGTCGGTGGCATTTCTCGACCCCTTGATGAAGGTAGGTGCACAGGCGGATGGGCACCGAAAGCCTTTTCCGACAGACAGACGAAAAAAGCTTTTTGAACGTTTAGGACTGCCGGACAATACGGAACGGCTCTATCCGTTCCAGCTTTCCGGTGGTATGGCGAGGCGTGTCCTGGTATCTACCGCCTTGCTCACAGATGCGGAGCTTGTGATCGCGGACGAGCCGACGCCCGGCATGAGTCTCGAACAGGCGCTCGAGGCACTGCGGATGTTCCGTGAGATGGCGGACAATGGAAAAGCGGTCATTCTGATCACGCATGACATAGATTTGGCAGTCGAATTTGCCGACAGAGTTGCTGTTTTTTATGCGGGAACCACTGTGGAAACGGCTCTGGCACCCGATTTCCAAAAGGGTCCCGATGCGCTGCGGCATCCTTATTCCCAGGCTTTGTGGAGAGCATTGCCGCAGAATGGATTTACTCCCATTGCCGGATTTCAGCCTTACGCCGGTGCGCTGCCGGCGGGCTGTCTGTTTGCGCCGCGCTGTCCACACAAAACAGAGCAATGTACGAATGCCGTACCGCCCGTGCGCGAAATCAGAGGCGGTGAAGTGAGGTGTTATTATGGCGCTTGAAGCGAAGAATGTTTTTTTCCGGTATGGCAGAAAGCAGCCCTGGATTCTGGAGGACTGTACGCTGAAGATTGATAAAGGCGAGCGTTTGGCAGTATCTGCGCCAAGCGGTTATGGAAAAACGACGCTTGCCCTGCTTCTGGCAGGCTATCTGAAACCGGCAAAAGGGGAAATCCTGCTGGATGATAAGCCGCTGCCCACAAAGGGTATCTGTCCCGTCCAGCTGATCTTCCAGCACCCGGAGAAAGCGATCAATCCCCGCTGGAGGCTGAGACGCGTATTGGAGGAAAGCGGTAAGCTTCGGGAGGATATGTTGGATGCCTTTGGGATTGAGCGGGCATGGCTTGACAGATTTCCGCGGGAACTGTCCGGCGGTGAACTGCAAAGATTCTGCGTGGCGAGAGCATTGATGAGCGGTGCTGATTATCTCATATGTGATGAGATCAGCACGATGTTAGATGTGATCACACAGGCGCAGATATGGAATGTCGTGCTGGCGGAAGCGGAAAAACACAATATGGGAATCATTGCAGTTACGCACAATCAACATCTTGCGGCAAGGATTGCGGCAAGAACAATCGATCTGTCTGAAAATTTCAAATAAGTTTTTCTTATAACAAATCCCCTGAAAGTGAAATTGCTTTGAAGCAGAGTGATTTATATAATCATTTTAAGAAATGTGGATACGACAGAAAAAAATGAAGGAGGAAGGTTTGGAATGCAAAAAGATGTAATGATTTTGACAGGGGCAGGACAGATTGGCATGGCAATCGCGCGCCGGATGGGTTACGGAATGAAAATCGTGATTGGCGATAAAAAGCCGGAGAACGCACAGGCCATTGCGGAGATTATGAACAATGCAGGTTTTGATGCGGCGCGTTCATTACCGGTGCGGATTTTCTGATCGACGGCGGTGCGACTGCATCCTATTTTTACGGTCCGCTAAAGCCGGAGGCATAATTTACTGCGATTCTTCCTGTGGCAGACCAGATAATAGCTGACATGAAACTCGGGGTCTGTGATCGGTACCGTTACACGGTCTGCGGCAGGTGAGCCGCAGGAGAAAGAATTACAGAAATAGTCGCTCGTAAAAACAGGCATCGTAGAATTTTCAATCAATTCCACAAAAGTATACCGCTCTGTCTGGACGAGAAAACGGGAATCGGGCATTTTCTCAACGACCAGATCATGCCAGAAGCCGATATCCTGGAATAAGAGCATATTTTCCCCATTCATTTCGGAAACGCTTAAAGATTTTCTGCGGGCAAAGCGGTGTCGTTTCGGGAGAAGGAAAGACAGATGTTCTTCTCTCCATTTCTGGCTGAACAGATCGTCATCTTGCGGACAGAAAGGAAGCAGCACAAAGTGATAGGTATCGTTTTTTACCCCGTCAAGGAGCCGGGATATGGCTCTGGTCTCTGACGAGACGGCCGCCGCCGGGAAGGTGTCGGTAATACGCCGTATCAGTTCCGGCAGATGGACAGGCGTGCACGTTCCGATCATAATGGTCTTGTTCTTCCGATCGAAGTCACGGGCCCGCCAGAGCATATTTTCGGTCTGTTTCAGCAACATTTCCGCATCTTCCGCGGCCAGAAGCCCGGTTTCATTAAGTGAAATACGGTTTTTGGTGCGGTTGAACAGGGGGACTTCAAAGCATTCTTCTAATTTCTGCATATTTCTTGTCAGCGTAGGCTGGGAAATATTCATTTTTTCTGCTGTTTCACGCAGGGTTCCGGTTCGGTAGAAAGCAACGAACTGCTCCAGAATATGATAATCGACCATACAGATTTCCGCTCCTTTTTGAAGAAATTATAACAGGGAAAAAAGAGAAAGTAAAGATTCAGATTTCATATTGTGAAATCTGGATTGCAAAACTGGCATTGTACAAAACGGAAAATCCGCAATACAATGATCACAGAACGAAAGAAGGGCATGGTAAAGGAATTTATCCGCCGGGCTTCTTTTGAAACGGATTATCTGTTTGTCGTGCTGACTTACGGCGCGCATCATGGGGGAGCCGCAGAGATTGCCGACAGGTTTATCCGGGATGCGGGAAAAAGGCCGCATATATCACGACCATTGAGATGGTGGATAATTTCCTTCCGGTATTTGATATGAAGGAACAGATGGCGATGGATAAACAGGTGGGAAAACATCTGGAGGAAATCCGGGCTGCTATACAGGCGAAGAAGAAAGGAATACAGAAGACGAGTCTTGCAGAAAAAACGGTGCATAAAATGTACACAAAGATGGTTCATAATGCGCCGGAAACAATCTGGGCAGCTTTTCGGGTGACCGATGCGTGTGTCGGCTTCGGAATCTGTACTAGGGTATGTCCGGCAGGGTGCATCCATTTGGAAGACCAGCACGCCGTGCATGGAAAGGAAGGATGTCAGGCCTGCTATGCCTGTGTCCATGTCTGTCCCAAAATGGCAGTACAGTTCACCCTTCCCCAGCCGGAAAAAAAACCTGCCGCCCGATACCGCAATGAGCATGTGACACTATGTGAACTGGTAAAAGCGAATGACCAGACGACAGACGAAAATGATTTACCAAAATTCGCAGGTTAAGAGAAAGGCATCGTTATTAAGACGTAACATAAAAAAGGAGGACAAATTGATGATGACATTTACACTGAGCAATGGAGTACAGATGCCCGCAGTGGGTATCGGAACCTTTCTGATGACGCCGGCACAGGCTGAAAAAGCCGTTCTGGATGCGCTAAGCTGCGGTTACCGCATGATAGATACCGCACAGGCATACATGAATGAGCGGGCTGTTGGCCGCGGCATGCAAAAATCCGGCGTAGCAAGAGAAGATATTTTCCTTTCCACCAAAATCTGGGCAAGCCAGTATCTGACAGAGGGAACCGTAGAAAAGAGTCTGGAACTGCTTGGTACAGACTATATCGACCTTATGTTCATCCATCAGCCTGCCGGTGATTTCATGGCGGGCTACCGTAAACTGGAGGCGGCCTATAAAGAGGGTAAGATCAAGTCCATCGGTATTTCGAACTTCCACGGGAAGAAACTTGAGAAACTTCTTGCGGAATGCGAAATCAAGCCCCATGTGATTCAGATGGAAGCACATCCTTATTACATGGATACAGAAACCATCGATATGCTGAAAGACTGCGGCTGCCGCGTGATGGCATGGTATCCGCTCGGTCACGGCGATAAGGCGCTGTTGGCAGAGCCGGTATTTGCTTCGCTGGCAGAAAAATACGGAAAGAGCAGCGCACAGATTATTCTGCGCTGGCATGTACAGATGGGAAATCAGATCATTCCCGGTTCGACCAATCCGGCGCATATCAAGGCCAATGCGGATATTTTCGATTTCGAGCTGACGGATGCGGAGATGGCCGAAATCGCCAAAGTCAATAAAAATGTACGGTATTATGAAGCGACACCGGAAAAGGAAGAGAGTTATGCGGCCTTTGCGATCGATCTGGACAGTCAGGAGTAAAGGATAGACAGGAACAAAAGCCTCTAAATCCCAAAAAGATTTGGAGGCTTTTTTTGCTTATTTGTAGCTTTTCCCATGCTCTAAGTCGTGGAGAATGACACGTTTTAACTTGTCCTCTATTCTTTGGGTACTGGTATCAAAAAAATGTACCTCGACTAAATACCTTGTCTTATCAATAGTATGTTGTAAACAGGGCGTTATCTGCCCTGTGGTAGTATTCTGAATGTTGTCGCTCATGTTCCTCCTTGTTGGGCAATGCGTGCAAGCACGCATAAAAAAGACGCATGGTTTACAATTTACTGCTCCATACGCCTTTACGCTGTTTTTTAATATTAAATTGTTTTGCTGATTACGCCAACTGCATAATCTCGGCTTCAAGTTCTTTTATATCGCTTTCAATTAGTTCTGGGAAAAATTTGCTAATTTCATCAACTGTAATTTTCCCACTTTGCAACATAAGTAGAGCCTTTTCTTTTGCAACATCATATCGTTCACTTTTGATATACGACTTCATAATCTGTTCTTCATCAAACAAACTCATCATAATCGTCAAAACCTCCTTTTCTCTCTCAAGCAAATATTCTCTTAAAACATTCCTGTCCTTGCATATGCGGATTGTTTCAGTAACTGCTTTTTGTGTCATTCCATACTGTTTTGTCTGTTCATTAAAAACTTTACAGAAAATGATGTACTGATTGATGATGTCATCTGTATCGCTTTCATAAATAACCTTTGCTTTTACTTCAATGTCAATATCCGCACCCTCAAAAAATTCTTTTGATAAAGATATTTTATCGGGGTTCCGCCCTTTGTTTCCTGTAAAAATTACATAGAGTTCGGGCTTCGGCATTTTCACTTTCTTGCTTTTGTAATAGTTTTAGCTAGTGCGTTGAAAATATTCGTGATAACTTTGCGCCAAATACAGAAAAACTCTTACTAAAATATTCATTGTCCATGTAGACTGTGCTTCTATGAGGATCATCAGTTTATTATTAACAATAAAGCCTAAGTCATTATACAGATTATCAGTCAACACATTTTCTATTGTTACATCTGTTAGTGAATCCTCTGTTGCTGTGGTGTCCTCTGGGTGAAGCGTCTTATACAGCTTTAGCAGATAACTCTTGCACTTTCACACCTCAATTTCTTAAAAACTGTGGCACAAGATATAATATAACCTACTCTCGCCACACTTCAATTATACAAAAAAGTCCCGTATTTACAATGAAATTCATATGAATTTTTCATATACTAAATTTCCTTGTCAACCGTCTGTAAATTTATCATAGCAACTATTTGGTTCTGCATATCCTCAACAGTTTCTATTCTAATTCGGCCTATATTTTTTCTTGTCATTTCAAAATCTATATCGGGAAACAATCTTTCACAAAAACTATTTGTTTCGGGAGATGCCCCCATTAAAGCTGTTACAAGAGAACCAGTGTCAAACTGTCCTAACACTTCTTTCAGTTCCTTTTCAGAGATTGTTGAAATCTGCTCAAAATCCGTTATCTTCTGTGGCTGTATCTTTGGTTCTAATATGTCATTTATCGTGATGTCATATAATTTAGAAATTTTCAATAAAACTTCTAAGTCAGGAATAGTCGTTCCTGTTTCCCATTTTGATATTGCCTGCCTTGATATGCCTAATTCTTTTGCCAAATCATCTTGTGTATATTTGTTGCTTTTACGCAGAAATTGTAAGTATTTCGATATAATATTCATATTCATAAAAATCGCTCTCCTTATTGCCATTATAAGGTATATGGCAATAAGAATAAAGAATTTAGTAAGTGCTAAAAAGCAAATACCAGTTGCGCGCTATTTTACAATTCCTCCTCCCTCCGTTTAGTCTTGTTTTGTTGCCTGTTATGCTGTCGGCTCTCGTTCTGAAGCTCCCTTTCAAGGTTCTTCCTGTTATAGCTGATTACCTCGGCATAGGCTAATTCTGTGGCAATTTACCGGGTGCAGATGCCGAATATCACATCTCACATCTGCCGCCATACCTATTGCAGCAATATGGCAAAATCCAGCATGAATCCCAAGACGCTCCAATACCTGATGGGGCATAGCGATATCAGTGTTACGCTGAATACCTACCGCATCTTGGCTTGGAGGATGCAATAGATGAGCTGAAACGGATGGAAGAAATGGAGAATGCCAGAAAGGAACTGGAAAAGAATAAAGAGGAGAAACCTGTGTCACAGAAAATGTTCCGGGCAATCTGATATACGGAGAGTTAGCACGCCCTGCTTCGGCAGGGCATTTCTTTATATCATTTTTCTATTGTTTATGGTATGATATTCCAATACTGGTACAGATAGATATTTGATAAGAAATGCAATGAAGTGTTTAGGATAGATATGTGAGCTATTTATAATGAATGTATTATGGGCTAAGGGATTTGATGCTCATATCAATTTTGAAATAAAAATATTACTGTTGATTATTTAAAGTAGAGAGGTTTACGTTGTGAAGAAAGAAATAATGGATTTACTTAAAGAAGGTCCTGAACAGCAATTGGTAGTTGGACCTATTGTTGAACAACTTGTATATACTGGATGGGATTGGAAACAAATTATTTTCGGAAAAAATGAATGGAAAATTCCGAAAACACCCTCGGAAGCTTCGAAAAGAGAAAGAGGGACTGTGTATGATTATTATCCAGTTGATATTGCTGTATTTGACAGTGTAGAAAATGTTGGAGATTATCGACATTTATTATTTATTATTGAATGTAAACAGCCTGATATTGATGTTGGTTTGCAACAACTTGAAACATATTTAGGGCTTGAGCCGCATGCTAAATTAGGGATATGGGTTAATAATGCAGATATATCTGCTATGGCCTTATTCGTGTATAAGGATGTTAAGGGATTAAGTTATCCCAAAAGGCGTAGTGTTAAGGATATACCTTCTTTTGGAGCGGCAATTTCTCCAGAAACTGTAAAACTTACATTTAATGATTTGATTATTCCTTCAAAAGATACATTGCATAAAACTTTTTCTGAATTGCTAGATGCCGTTGTTGCACAAGATGGAAATGTGACTCGGCGTGAAGAGCAGCTGGATCAGCTATGCAATCTTATTCTGTTGAAACTGGATAGTGACAAACAGGGAAAAATTGATCAAGATTTTGAGGTTTACTTTCGACAATTTGCAACAGCAACAGGAACAGCAAAGTATATTAAAGAAAAGTTTGAAATTTTTATTGAAGTATATCCGGATATTTTTGTCACACAATCGGATCAAGAAATCCGATTTGATGATGCTACAATTCATGATATTGTTGGCAGAATTTCACGCTTTAATTTTATTGATATTGGTGCAGACACCGTTTCTATTGCCTTTCAAGTGCTTAGAAGTGCGGCTCTGAAGCAAGAGGAAGGACAATATTTTACACCAAAGCAGGTAATTCAGGCAGCAATTAAACTTATGAATTTAACTTTGGATGATATCATTATTGATCCTGCATGTGGCACAGGAGGATTTCTTATTCAGTGTTTAGTTGAACTCAAGGATCGATATCCTGAGAAAGAAAAAGAAATTTCTCGGTGGGCGCAATTACATATTTATGGTATTGATAAAGATGCTATTGGCATTAAGCTTACAAAAGCTATTATGCAGATTTTAGGAGATGGTTCAGCACACTGTGTTAGAGGCGATAGTGTTTTGACATATAGTTGGAAGAATAAATATCCTCACTTGCTGACTAATTCGTTCAAGGATGGGCGTTTTACTAAGGTGTTTACTAATCCTCCTTTTGGCGCTCCTTTAAAAGTGAAATATTCCGATGTCAAGAAAGCAGGTCTAAGTATCGCAGATTATATTGAAAAAGGTAAAGATATAGAACTTGGCCTTGCAATGTTCAATCGGTGTTGCGATTTACTAAAGCCAGAAGGCAAAATGTGTATTGTACTACCTGAAACATATTTTTTTTCACCTTCATACAAATATGTTCGAGAATGGGTTAAAGAACGCTTAAAACCTATTTGTGTTGCAAATGTTCCTATGGATGCTTTTCAAGGCTTTTGTAGAGCTAAGACAAATCTCTATATTTTTGAAAAACTTGACGCAGGTAAAAGTAATCTTGATTTAGAGCATGATGCAGTCACTATTATGAATCCTCAGACTTGCGGGATATATAAGAACGGAAGTGATAGGTTTGTTGTAGACGAAAGTGGTCAGAGAACAGATGCAATTGACAATGAATTATTGAAACAAGCAATAATGTATGAAAATTCTAACGAAAATGGGTTTACAGAAGTTCCCTTGAGTTTGGTTTATCAAAGAGACATTTTAGTACCGCGTTATTATGATCAAACTCTTGAAGTTCCCTTTGCTACTTTGATGAAAACGCGTGGATTTGAGGCGATTTCGATAGGTGAATTGTGTGATAGTGGGGTAATTACAGTTTCAGGTGGACATGGAAGTCCTAGCAATGATTTGCGAATTGGCACTATTCCATATGTGAAGGTATCGGATATCAGAAATATGCGAATAAATATTAATCCAACAAATATGATTCCGTTGGAACTTGCTCAAAAATTTTGGAAGACGAAAGATGGAAGAAGTAATTTACAGGCATGGGATTTGATTTCTCCGAGCAGAGCAAGCAGTAACATTGGAGAGTTTGCAATTCTTGTGCCTGGTGAAGAGCAGGTTGTACTTACGAAAGAAGTATTTATAATTCGTGTACAGGAGAATGGGGATGGATATTCGCCATTTTATTTACTCTGGGCTTTCTCTCTTAAAGCGGTCCGTAAACAGTGGCAACGAGTTACTCTTATGCAAACAAATCGTGAAGATGTCGGGGCAAGATATCGGGAAGTGAAGGTACCAAAACCTATTTCTTTGGAATGGGCAGAAGAAGTATCGAAAGCATTCAAAGCCTATTTTGTTGGATTAGCTGATGCAAAGAAAAAATTTGTTGTTGCAACATATTCTGATAACTATGAGTATATTGCTAGTGTAAGTGCTTTTGATTCTGAAGAAAAAGATTAAACAATTATAACGGTAACAGGTGACATTATATTTGCTGAGAGAAATGATTTTAGATTCCATGCACTCTGATACAAATATAGCAGTAGTAAACATGCCCAATTCTTACTACGTTTTTACTACTTTTGAAGGCATTAACTTGCCCTGTTTTGCCAATTTCGTTATATTTTTAACAGCTTCCACAGAAAAAGCAAACCTCGCAAATCGTGCCAAAACACGGCAAATCAAAGCATTATAGGAGGAAAAATAAACATGATTTCGATACTTTTCATCTGCAACAGTAGCAGTCGTATTATGTTTTGTGATGGCGGTACCAATTTGTGCGCCGGTCTGTGCGGCGAATAGTCCGGCATTTCATAAAATCGTGGAATACCTTTCACCGGCGCTGGCAGACCAGCTTGTCCCGATTGAGGAGAGCAGTACCAGTCAGGGAATTGCGATGCAGGTGGAGGCCATTCATTTAGAGGGAAACGAAGCTGAGATCATTGTTTCTTTCCGGGATGCGGAGGGAAGTACGCAGAATCTGGTACATGGCGAGATGGATTTGTTTGACAGCTATGGGCTGTCGGATCTTACAAATGACAGCTGGCTCGGCGGTTGCAGTTTTTTGACATATGATGCGGATGAAGATAAGGCGTATTTTGAGGTGGCCGTTCAGGCAGATAATGCGTATCAGTCCAATAAGCTTCAATTCTCGGTGCGTTCGCTTCTGTGCGATAAATATCATGACACCAGAGATGTTGATCTGTCTGGGATTGTTTATTCGGCCGAGACAAAGCGGGTGATGTTGAGCGGCAGCGGAGGGCCCATGACGGAGGATATGCTTCCGGATTTTCTGCGGGATGTCTCCGATACACCGGAAGACCCCCGGTCTTATGCCAATGTTTTGGATATGATGAGCATTACGGAATGTGCAGCGGATGATTTTACGCTAACCGGTATCGCATACATGGATGGCGTGCTGCGCGTGCAGGTGTGTATGGGCAATAACCGGAATACCGACAGACACGTCCAACTTTTTTTGAAGGATGCGGAAGGGAATGAGCGACATGAGGACCATAGTGTGAGCTGGCATGAGGATGTGGGGGATACCAGCTTTCAGATTTATGAGTTCTGGTATCTGGAGGATACCGACAGCATTGCGGATTATTCCATGTATGGTATTTTCCACAGCGCCGGAAATCTCATAGAAGGGGATTGGAACGTTACGTTCCGGCTGTAGGAGACTTCGATTGTTTTTATGGCAGGAAAAAAGGAATTGCCTTTTGCTTTACCTTCGTGTATAATGCGGATTGGAAACAACGTTGCTCATTTGCCACCGGGTAAAGAGATGATACGTCAGGCTTTCTATCGTCAGGTCTTAGAAGATAGGGAGTTCTGGCGTTTTTTGTGTAAAAGGAGGGAGTGGATGAAAGAAAAGACACTTTTGTCATTTTTATTTAAAATGACAGGTGTATGGACGTCCTATCCACTTACGGAAGGTATTGTGGCATTGGCAGGGACGATATTTTATAAAAAACAGGGAGGGAAAAGAAATGTTCAGAGAAATGCGAAGGAAAAAACAGATTTTATCGGAAGAAGAGACTGCGGAAGTTTTGAACCGGGGGACATCCGGCGTCCTGGCTTTATTGGGCGATGACGATTACCCTTATGCCGTCCCGCTCAGCTATGTGTACTGTGATTCCAAATTATATTTTCATGGGGCAAAGAGCGGACATAAGATTGATGCGGTCAAAAAGTGCGATAAGGCATCTTTTTGTGTCATCGACAAAGATGATGTAGTTCCGGAGGAATATACAACCTATTTTAAGAGCGTGATCGCATTTGGAAAAGTCCGTATCCTGGAAGACGAAGCAGAAAAGCGAAAAGCAATAGAAATATTGTCAGAAAAATATTATCCTGACAATAGCGAAGAGGGGCGGAGCATGGCAATCGAAAGGGAGTGGAGCCCGTTGTGCATGATGGAGTTTTCCATCGAGCATTTATCCGGGAAAAAGGCGATTGAATTGGTGAATACGCAGCACATGTAAACATATAAAGAAGTTAGAAGGAAGGATGTCCGGAAGGATAGTCAATACGGATAAAATATGATAAGATATTTTTAACGTAATTTTTTCAATAAATACCTGATCAACAACCGAGGAGATATGCAAATGACGGACATTTATTTTGACAAGTTATATCGATACGACCGGATTGCGGAGCCGTGTTATATCGGGATTCCTGTGCATGAGGGGGAACTTTGGGATACGGACGGTGTTCGTGTATATCAGGGCGGAAAGCGCCAGCCTCTTCAGGCGAAAGTCACTTCCCGGCACAAAGACGGTTCCGTGCGTTTTCTGTTCTTGCGCTTTCTGGCGGATTTACCTGGATGCAAAGGCACGGTGCTGCAGTATGACCTGCATGGCGGGGAACGGACAGAGCAAAGCGGCGTGGAGATTTGGCCCGACGGCGTCTCACCCGTGTGTGTTAGTGAGGATGAGAAAGGCATCACGGTGTCTACCGCCTGCGGCGTGGAGAATCAGGCCCTTTCCTTCCGGGTGGAACATAACAGCCGGCATATTTTTGAGCGGCTTTTTGCGGCGGGCCGCGTTTATGACCGGAAGCAGTTCGCCGGACCGTTCTTAAAGGACGGAGAGGGAAGAACATACAGGATGCAGATCGACAATTGGCGGGTCGTGGAGGAAGGGCCTGTCTGTGCGGTGCTGAAGGCTTCCGGCAGTAATGTGCTCAAGGAGGGAAAAAGAACTTCCGGAGAGACTGAAAGAGCTTCCGGAATTGATTTCGAAATAAAGCTGACCACATGGGCCGGCAAGCCGTGGGTGGAGGTTTCTTATCGGATCATCAATACGACGGATAAGCCGCTCCATGTGGCATCACTGGTATTCCATCTGCTGCGGACTGCGGATGCGGTTCCTTCAGAGGAACTGGTTTCTATGACGACGGAGGAGAAAACGGACTCTACCGGGTGCGGAGACCATGTGGACGCGGCTGGCTTTGGGGATGGGCCCATATTCCATGCCAGAGGCACGAGCGAGGCGGAGGAAGCGGCAGAAAAGGCGCCTGTGGAAAGTGTGCGGACCTGCGTCGGCAGTTCCAATTACAAGACGGACTTTTATCTGGGAAAAGACGGCGCTGCGGTGAGCCGTGTCGTGGATGCCAAATGGCTGATGTTTGAGGCTAACGAGCATGTACCGGAAGTGCTCTACGGAACTTTTTTTGCGGATTGTACGGACGCTGCGGGCGGCGTGTGCGCTACGGTCTTTCAGGCACAGCAGAATTATCCCAAGGCGGTGCAGGCAGACCGGAACGGTCTTTCGGTGATGCTGGTGCCGGAGAATGTGGAAAAGGTGGTCATGCAGACAGGGATGTCGCGGGAACAGAAATTCCTGCTGCATTTTCATGATGCGGCGGAGAGTCTTACGGAAATCGATAACCGCAGTCTGATCTATCAGATGCCTGACAGACCCTGGCTGTCGCCGGATGTGCACAGGGATTCCGGTGTCTGGCTGGATGTGTTCGCTGATAAGTGGGATATGGAAGTGGAGAAGTGTCTGACAGGCAGGGCGGATGGACACTGTCACGCCTACGGCATGTTGAATTTCGGTGATTCCTATGATTCGGGCTATACGGCGCAGGGACGCGGCGGCGGCAATCTGGTCTGGTGCAACAATGAGTATGACTTTCCTCATGCCTGTGCCCTGTTGTATGTTCGCACGGGTATCAGAAGGTTTTTGGATTATAATATTGCGGCCTGCAGTCATTGGATGGATGTGGACGTATGTCATTATCACCCGGATGCGCGTTATATCGGCGGACAGTGGGAGCATACGGGCGGACATTGTATCGGCGGCGTCATGGTCTGTTCCCATGAGTGGGTAGAAGGCCTTCTGGACTACTATCATTTTACCGGAGACGAGAGAGGACTGGAAACCGCGCTGGGTATCGGAGCGCATGTGCTGTCGCTTCTGGACAGTCCGATGTATGCCAGAGTTGGGGAAGCCAACGCACGGGAAACCGGATGGGCGCTCCGTACGCTGACGGCGCTCTATGTAGAGACGCGGGATGAAAAATGGCTGCCTAAATGCGCCCGTATTTTACAGGATTTCAAGATATGGGAGGAACAGTACGGTAACTGGCTTGCGCCCTATACGGACAATACGCTCATCCGCGTGGGATTTATGATATCCGTAGCCATCGGCAGCGTCATGCGTTATTATCGGGAGTTCCCCGACCCGGCGTTAAAGGAGATGATGCTGCGTGCGGTAGATGACCTGATCGAGAACTGCTATGTGGAAAAATGGGGCGTTTTCTATTATAAGGAGCTTCCGAGCCTCAACTGGCCCGGTTATAATACGCTGTTATTAGAAGCGCTGGCCATCGCTTATGAGCTGACGGGGGATGTAAACTATTTAAGGCCCGGAATCGTTACTTTTAAAAAGACCATAGCGGACCCGGTGCCGGGACGCGTCGGGACCAAAAAGCATGTGCAGGATGCGGTGGTCGTCGGGAATGCCAGCAGTAAGATTTTTGCCCAGAGCATGATTCCATTGGCCGCCTATTACCGCGTCGCATCGGAATGCGGCCTTATTTCCTGATACGTTCCAGGACGAGCAGGCGGTTGCGGCAATACTGTTCGATATGCAGGAAAATTGTAATGGACACAAATCAAAAATATTCTCCGCACTTTGAAGTTGCGCGATTTAAAAAAATAGCACATACAGAGTGGTTGCAGCTTATCGAGGAAAATTTTATACTGATAATGCGGCGCGGCGTAAGAAAATAAAAGGAGAATATTTTATGAGTTTCGGTAAAAATCTACAGTTTTTAAGACATTTGAAAGGAAATATGACGCAGGAGGATTTGGCTGAAAAAATGAGTATCAGCCGTCAAACTGTATCAAAATGGGAGCTGGATGCGGCTCAGCCCGAAATGGACAAGGCGATAGAACTTTGCAAACTTTTCAATTGCTCGCTGGATAACCTGTTCCGCGACGATATGGTCGCTTGTGGTGAAATATATACAAATCTGCGTGTCGAGACCGTTCCCGCTTTCCGCTATATAAAACATGCCGTTATCAGTTCCGAGCCAGAGGGGGACGCTATCGACAGAGTATTTTCCATTGCCCGCAGCTGTGGTGTGGATAGCCCCCGTGTCATTGGCTGGGATTTTCCAAATGTCTCACAGGAGCAGATAAATGTTTTTAACATGCACGGCTACGAAGCTGCATGGATACTGCCTGATGGGGTTGTCCCTCCTGACATGAAAATACACGAGCAGGCAGCCCACAGGTATGCCGCAATACACATTGAGAGCCCTTTTGGGAATCCTTTTGTGACCATTCCAAACGCCTATAAAACGCTTATGGAGTATATGCGCGTGAACGGTCTGGAACAAACGAAAAAGGATGTGATTCCCTGCTTTGAAACCGACGGGGAGAGTATGGATATTTATATTGCCTGTAAGTAGCGTCTGCAGGAATGTGTTTTTAGTCAGATGCCTGCGAATATGTCCTTGAAGCAGGATTGACTGTGTTCTGCGGAAATTCACACCATTTTTGCAGAACACAGTTTTCGCATTTGGCCTTTCTGGCCGTACAGACGCTTCTGCCATGATAGATGAGCTGGAAATTGATCCGGTTCCAATGCTCTTTTGGCAGCGCTTTCATCAATTCTTTTTCCACCTGAACAGGGTTATTCCCGGCGGCCCAGCCGATTCTCCTGGAAATGCGGAATACATGGGTATCCACAGTTACACCGGGTATCCCGTAGGCATCTGCGAGAAAAAGGGTCGCCGTTTTACGTCCCACGCCGGGAAGTTCTACCAGCTTTTCGATTGTCGTTGGGACTTTTTTCTCATATTCGGTCAGGAGTTTTTCACAGCATTTCTTGATGTTTCTGGCTTTCACTTTGTATAGGCCGATACTTTTGATCGCGTCCTCTATTTCTTCTACCGGGGCCTGAACGATGGATTCCATATCCGGGAATTTTTTCCACAGGCCGGGCAGCGCTTCGTCCACCTGCTTGTCGGTGCTCTGTGCGCTCAGCATGATCGCAGTCAGGAGCTGCCAGTCCGCCGTATGGACAAAACCTTCTTTCGTTACGCCGTATTCTTTATCCAGTGTGTCTAAAATTTTTCTGGTTTTTTCTTTGGTCATTTCGTTTCCGTTCCTTTTTCAGATTGTGCAGCGCCGGCCGCCGGATTTATGTGATACTGGCTGTTAAGCCTGTATGTCGAACATAGCCATCAGTTTTTGGAATGTGTCCTGTCCGTCAAGGCAGGTATCCGTCAGGTAGCCTTTTTCGTGTTCCCATTCGGAAAGACCGCGATAATAGAACATTTTTTTAGTGTCTTCAATGATGAATGGGACAATAGCATAGCGCAGGCATTCTTTGAGGGCAATCAGTCTGCCGACTCTGCCGTTACCGTCCTGGAACGGATGAATGTGCTCAAACTCATAGTGGAAACGAATAATATCGTTTATTGTGACAATGTCATGAGACTCATATTCGGAAAGTAACGCTTTCATACGAACCGGGACTTCTTTTGGCTTTGCGGTTTCCAGGCCGCCGACCATGTTGGCTCTCTTCTTGTAATCTCCGACGGCAAACCATGCAAGAGTCGCATCTTTGGTACTCTGTTTCAAAATGCGGTGCAGTTCCTTGATGATGTCTTCAGTGAGCGGCTCTTCCGCCATATCGATGACATAGTCGATTGCACGGAAATGGTTGACCGTCTCGATGATATCATCGACCGGAATTCCTTCACAGATATCCACGGTGTTTGTTTCAAAGATCAGCCTCGTCTGGTCTTCGCTGAGTCTGCTTCCTTCGATGTGGTTGGAATTATAAGTCATACGCACCTGAAGCTCGTGGTAAAGACCGCCCGGCATACGGATGCTTTTCTCGTCGCGGAGCATCTGGAGCAGTGCATTGTCGGAAATCGTCTGACAGAGTTCATTGGCAGCGCAGTCAAGAAACGTGGCAATTTTAGCAAGCACATGGTCTGCAATCTTTTCGCCGCGTCCGATTTTGGCAACGGTTCGGGAAGAGATACCAAGCTCTGTGGTGAGGGCTGTTTTTGTCAGATTTTTGTCGTTCAGTTTTTGTAAGAGTCCTGAATATGAAATCATGGAGATACCTCCTTTACTTATTATATCAGGGATGAACGAAAAGTAAAGGTATAGTCTCATGACTTTGTTCGAGTGTTTTATCTTTATGAGGCAGAAAATTACGTTAATCTGTGGTACAATATTTTTGTAGTGATTTTCCATTTCCGCGCCCTGAAAACGGAGACCCCCCATGTACATAAAATTAATACAGCCCAAAATGATAAAGCGTCCTATGGACACCGACCTGAAACTTCATATGGCGCCCCCGCTGGGCCTGTTAACAATCGTGAATCTGCTCAGGGAAGAGCATACGGTTTCCCTGGAAAACGAAAACATACAAAGCATCGATTACACGGATATGCCTGATCTCGTTGGGATATCCGTTACCGTCGATACTCTGCCGGGGGCTATGAGAATTGCGGAGAAATTTCGTGACAAAGGCATTCCGGTTGTGGCGGGAGGAATCCATATAACGACCGCGCACGACACCATTCCGAAGGATGCTTTTGACGTTCTGTGTATCGGGGCGGCGGAAGGGACCTGGCCCGATATTGTAAAAGATTTTGAACGGGGAACTTTAAAAACAGTCTATAAATGCCATAAAGATTTTCATGGGAAAGATATTGTAGCTCCGGTATATGATTTTCTGACGAAAGATCAATATTTATACTGTAATGTGATCCATACGAGCAGGGGATGTCCGTTTCGATGCGATTTCTGTTATAACAGCGCCGCCGGGAGAATGTATGTGAACCGCGATATGGAAGACGTTTTACAGGATATCAAAGCAGTCCGGTCAAAGCATATTATGTTCATCGACGACAATTTTGCCGGAAATCCGGCATGGCTCAGGGCGTTTTTAAACAGACTCATACCGTTAAATATCAAGTGGAACGCGGCGGTTTCTTTAAATGCTTTATGCGATGCCGATTTGCTCGACCTCATGAAACGCAGTGGATGTCAGGGGCTGTTTGTCGGTTTTGAAAGTATACAGGCGGATTCGATTCATAATGTCCACAAAATACAAAATAATATAGAAGTATATGGGAAAGCGGTCAAAATGGCGCATGACAGGGGGATTATGATTAATGCCAGCTTTGTTTTTGGGCTGGATGGCGATACGCCGGAAACATTCAGGGCAACGCTCGATTGGATCGTAAAAAACAGGATTGAAACGGTCACATCCCATATCTTAACGCCATATCCCGGTACGGAATTGTATAACAGGTTAAAAAAAGAAGACCGGATTATATCGGATGATTTATCCAGATATAATACGGCGCATGTGGTATTTCGCCCGGCGCAGATGTCAGAACAGGAACTGTATGACGGATATCTGTGGATTTATAAGCAGATATACAGCCTGAAAAATATTTTAAAGAGAATGCCCGAGGATAAAAGCCAGCGGACTGCGTATCTTCTGTTCAATCTTTTATACCGCAAATATGGAAGATTTACTGATATGGTATGTAAAATGATTACCTATAAAAATGTCGGTATCATTGCGGAGAGGCTGTCGCGGTATTTGTGATGCAAACTTTAATCCAGTGTGAAAGAAACCGGAGCACAGTCCGTTGCAATAAGTCTTTTCGAAAGCATAAAACTATGTTAGAATAATAAACAGATTATCATAAAGAAGAGCAGAGGACAAGAACAATGGAAGAAACAATGAAGGATTATGAAAAGGAACTTGAGGCATCTTTCCGCACGATCAACGAGGGCGACGTGCTGAAGGGCACTGTGATCGGTGTGAATGAGGAAGAGGTGACGTTGGACCTCAAATACTATACACAGGGCATTATCAAAGCGGCGGATATGAGCGATGACCCAGATTTTTCCCTGATGGCGGATGTGCATGAAGGAGATGTGATCGAAGCATCCGTTGTAAAGATGGATGACGGTCAGGGCAATATCCTTTTGTCCAGAAAAGAAGCGAACTCCGTGCTCGCGTGGGATGTGCTTACAGGTTATATGGAAGAAAAGAAAACGGTCAGCGTAAAAGTGAGCGAGATCGTGAACGCAGGCGTTGTTGCGTATCTGGAAGGCATCAGGGGATTCATACCAGCGTCCCATCTCGATGTTTCCTACGTGGAGAATCTCGAAGCGTATAAAGGAAAAACACTGGATGTAAGAGTGATAACGGTTGACCGGGAAAAGGACAGGCTGGTGCTTTCGGCACGGGAAATTTTACGGGAAAAGGCAAAAGAGGAACACGACCATAAGGTGGCAATGATCGTACCGGGAACGATTCTGGAAGGTACGGTGGAATCGTTACAGCCTTACGGCGCCTTTGTCGATTTAAAAGACGGGCTGAGCGGTCTTGTGCATATTTCGCAGATCAGCCAGCGGCGGATCAAGAAACCTTCGGAGGTCCTGAAAGTTGGCGATAAGGTCAAAGTCAAAGTATTGAATACCAATGACGGCAAGATTTCGCTGAGTATGAAAGCGGTGGAAGACCAGCAGACAGAAGAGATGGAGCATATCGATACGGCGCAGTACGGTTCCGGCGAGAGTGTGGGGACCAGCCTGGGCGATCTGTTCGCGAAGCTGAATATCAAATAATTCGAAATGAGCGGAAAGGCTTATCTGTCGTAGAGAACGGCAGATAGGCCTTTTGTGATGTTATGCTTGTGAGGTTGTTCACTTCATGATAGAATGGACGTCATAACAGGGAGCTGGGGTTTTTGAGGACAGCTTACGAAAAGAAAGCGGAGGAACAGGATATGGGGATGTTATGGTTTGATGGACCATCGGAAGGCTGGGACAGGGCGCTGCCGATTGGAAATGGGCGGCTTGGCGCGATGATATATGGGGGAGTTAAAAAAGAAACATTGTGTCTGAATCAGGACAGTGTATGGTATGGAGGCTTTATTGACCGTATTAATCCGGATGCCTGTTCGAATCTTGAAAGGGTACGCGGGATGATTCGGGGCGGGAGGATTCCGGAAGCAGAAAAGCTGTTGAAATATGCTTTTTCAGGAACACCACAAAGCGAGCGCCCTTATCAGCCGCTTGCTTTTGCGGAACTTACCTATTATGGAATGGATGGAGAGGCTGCGGACTACAGGCGGGAATTGCGTTTATGTGATGGAATAGTAACGGAAGAATTTGAATTACCCCATCAGAAAATACAGAAAGAATATTTGGCCTCTTTTCCGCATGGAATCATAGCAGTTCATCTGTGGGCAGAAGAAGGCACAATTTCGCTGGATGTTCTGCTGCAAAGAAAAAGATTCTATGATCATGCAGGAAAATTAGATGACCGTACCATCTATATAGACGGAATGCTGGGCGAGGGGGGAGTGTCTTTTCTTGCTGCACTGCGTGCTCAGACGGATTCAGGAACGGTACGGATAATTGGTGAGCATCTGCTTGTCGAAGATGCGAAGGAACTTACGCTTTATATCAGTGGGGAGACTTCTTTTTATGAAAAAGACTGGGTAGCGGCAGCAAAAGAGAAGCTTGACCGAGCCTGTGAAGATGGATTTGAAGTTGTTAAGAAGCAGCATATCGGGGACTACAGGGAAATTTATGAGAGAGTTGCATTTGATATGGGAGAAGCGGGAGAGGATATTCCGATTGACAAGCGGATAGAAATTGGGAAGGAAAAAGGTTTTGACGGAGCTTTCGGGGCGCTGTATTTCCAATACGGAAGGTATCTTCTGATTTCTTCCAGCCGCCCTGGAAGTCTGCCGGCCAATCTGCAGGGTATCTGGAATGAAGAGATGCTTCCTTCATGGGATTCCAAGTTCACGATTAATATTAATACGGAAATGAATTATTGGCCTGCGGAGAGTTGTAGTTTGACGGAATGCCATCTGCCGCTGTTCGATCATTTGCTTCGGATGTGGGAGAATGGGAAAAGAACAGCGGAGCGGATGTATGGATGCAGAGGTTTTGTAGCACATCATAACACGGATTTGTGGGGAGACTGTGCGCCTCAGGATATTTATATTCCGGCTACTTACTGGGTAATGGGCGGTGCATGGCTTTGTACGCATATTTGGACGCACTATTTATATACACGGGATATAAGTTTTTTGCAGAAGATGTATCCTGTCTTGAAGGATGCCGTTCTCTTTTTTCATGATTATCTGATAGAGGTGGATGGAAAGCTTTTCACATGCCCGTCCGTATCTCCTGAAAATACCTATATTATGCCGGATGGCGTTCAGGGACATATCTGCATGGGAGCGGCTATGGATGTGCAGATATTAACGGATTTAGTGGATGGGTATCTTAAGGCTTCCAAAGTGCTTGGGATTCGGGACGAGACTGTAGACCGGTCTGAGGATATTTTGAAAAAACTGCCGGAAATGAAAATCGGAAAGCATGGTCAGATTATGGAATGGCAGGAAGATTATGAGGAAGCGGAACCCGGGCATCGCCATATTTCCCAGTTATATGCGCTTTATCCGTCTCACCAGATTTCTGTCGATAAGACTCCTGTACTTGCAAAAGCTGCCAAAGCGACGCTAAAGCGCAGACTACATTACGGCGGTGGACATACAGGCTGGAGCTGCGCCTGGATAGTTGGACTTTATGCGAGATTATGGGAAAGTGAAGAGGCGGTTTCAATGTTAGATAAATTGTGGAGCCAGTCTACTTTTCCGAATTTGATGGATACCCATCCCCGCCGCGGCGGATATGTGTTTCAGATAGACGGCAATCTGGGAGCGGTTGCTGCAATTACCGAAATGCTGGTACAGAGCGATGAGAATAGAACGCAATTGCTTCCGGCATTACCGAGTCGATGGAATAGAGGGAAAATATCGGGTCTTACGTTGTGCGGCGGTGCAAGGCTCCATATGGAGTGGGAGAACGGAAAGCTGACGGACTGCCGCATCTGGTCGGAAAGGCCGATGGAACTGACTGTTATATATGGCGAAGAGGAAAGGGTGGTCAGTCTGCAGACCGGTAAGACCACAAATCTGAAATTTTAATGTAAATGAGGAAGGATACTATTTTTTAGATTATCTAAAATATAGTGTCCTTTTTTATAAAACTGAAAAAAGCCAGTGCCCTTTTCAAAATCTGCGGACCTCCCGATTTTACAGAAATTTTAATATAATAATATCATAAAAAATTCCCGAAAGAACGAAAATAGGAATGGGAAAGAATGGAGGAAAAATATGAAAAAGAAACGGATTTCAGCTTTATTTCTTGCTGCTGTCATGGCGTTTTCAATAGCAGGATGTGGAAATTCAGATTCTGCGGAAAGTCAGACTGCGGACCAACCGGATAATACGGAGGCAGAAGAACCTGTAGCAAAACCAGAAGAGAATGCGCCAACAGAAACGGCGGATGGAGAGACAACGGATACGGAACATGAGCCAGTGACCCTGCGTTTTATGTGGTGGGGAGGCGATGAGCGGGCAACAGCTACGCTGAATGCAATTGATGAATTTGAGAGTCGCTATCCATGGATAACCGTTGAAGCCGAATATGGGAGCAGTGACGGATATCAGGAAAAACTGACCACGCAGCTTGTTTCGGGAACGGCGGCAGATATTATCCAGATGGGGCCCGGTTGGATGCCGGGATATGTGGAGTCCAATTCCGATTATTTTGCGGATTTTAGGGAGTATGGCGATATCATTGATTTAAGTGGTTTTGAAGCATCTTTCCTTGAAAATAATGGCGGCTTTAATGGTCATCAGTACGGGCTTCCCACAGGAATCTCCGGACAGGCGTTTCTTTATAATTCCGCGCTTGCGGAAAGCATCGGACTTGATTTTACGGAACAGTACACATGGGAGGATTTGTTCGAGATGGGTAAGAAGGTAAAAGAGTATGATGATTCCATGTATCTTCTGACCATGGGGGCAGCTGAACTGAATACGATGATTGTAAGACCTTATCTGACACAGCTGACCGGGAAAACGGTTCTGGTAAATGATACAAGGTCACTTGGTTTTGAAGAGGAAGATTTTGTAGAGGTATTGACCTATATTAAGGATATGTATGATAACGGAGTAATTGCACCTATTTCCAGTGTTATTTCTTATGGCGCGGATCTGATTACGGATCCCGGCTGGATCAATCAGAAATACGTTTCCATTTTCAGCTATTCTTCCACGGTGGAAACGGCGGAAGCGGCGTGTCCGGACGGAAGTTTCGGCATTGGGAAACTGCCTGTGCTCAGCGGGGCAAAGGATGATGGCTGGTATGGCAACTGTCCTCAGTATATGTGTGTATACGGACAGTCTGAACATATTGAGGAAGCAATGTTGTTCCTTGATTTCTTTTATAATGACAAAACGGCAGCAGAACTGCTGACCAATGTCCGCTCCGTGCCGCCTACCAGTGTTGGACAGAGCACTTGTGAAGAACTGGGGCTTTTACAGGGCGTTGCGAAGGATAGTGTAGATATGATTCAGACATATAGCGGAACCAATGACCTCGGGTTGACAACGGAGGAAGAAGTAACGGCTATTCTGGAAGATGCAGCAGTGCAAGTCGCATACGGTCAGGACACACCGCAAAATGTAGCCCAAAATACGATGGCGCTTCTGGAAGCTTATCTTTCCGGAAAATAATGAAGTTTATCCGGCAAAGGTATCCTGAAGATACAGGATACCTTTGTTCTTTAAGAAAGCAGGTGTTGGTTTGAAAAAAAGATTAAAACGAAAACAATATATCGGACTGGTATTTATTATGCCCTGGCTGATCGGTTTTATTGTTTTACAGCTATATCCATTTGTTACATCCTTTTACTATTCTCTGACGGATTATAATATTATGGCGAGTCCCCGATTTATCGGAATTCAGAATTATATTAAATTATTCACTGCGGACAGGGAATTCTGGAATTCTTTAAAGGTAACAGTCATTTATACGATTTTTACTGTTCCGGGAAAACTGATCGTTGCATTGTTGGTCGCTCTTGTCATGAATAAAAATTTGAAAGGCATCAATCTGATCAGAACGATTTATTATCTGCCGTCACTCTTTGGCGGAAGTATAGCAGTGGCTATTCTGTGGAAACTGATGTTTCAGGATCAGGGGATCATCAATTCGCTGCTTGCCGTGTTACATATCCCAACTGTTCAGTGGCTTGGCAGCACAAGGATGGCGCTTCCTACAATTATTCTGCTTAATTTCTGGCAGTTTGGTTCTGCTTTCGTTATGTTTTTGGCCGCGCTCAAAAATGTTCCTATGGATTTGTATGAGGCAGCAGATATTGATGGAGCAGGCGGAATTGTAAAATTTTTCAAGATTACTTTGCCGCAGATTTCCTCTATTATTTTCTTTAATGTAATCATGCAGACGATCACGGCACTGCAGAGTTTTGCCGGTCCTATGGTCATTACAAACGGCGGGCCGCTCAAATCGACTTATGTGTTGGGACTGAAATTGTACACGGAAGCCTTTTCCTATTATAAGATGGGCTATGCGTGTGCGGTTTCATGGGTAATATTCATTATGATCACAATTGTCACCTCCATATTGTTCCGGTTTTCCTCTATGGTAGTATATTATGAGGATGGGGGAGAGTTTTAATATTTTTTGAGAAAGAAATGAGGCCAAATATGAAAAAGAAACGTTACCGTAGGGGACATGTATCCATATGGACATATATTTTTGTAATCGCAATTGGCATTATCATGATGTATCCGATTATTTGGATGTTCTTTGCGACATTTAAGACAAATGCGGAAATTTTTGGGAGCATTAAGCTTTTGCCGGAGAAATTCAGTTTGCAGAGCTATATTGATGGGTGGAACGTAAATGGCCGGATTACCTATACCACTTTTTTCATAAACAGTTTTACGCTTACACTGGTCACGACATTATTGACGGTCGTAGCTTGTTCCATTGTGGCATATGGCTTTGCCAGATTCAAATTTCCTGGTAAAAAGATTTTATTTGCGATATTGATTACGACAATGATGCTCCCGGATTCCATACTTTTGATTCCCAAGTATGCACTGTATAATTCCCTGAATCTTTTGGATTCTTACGCACCTTTTTATTTACAGGCTGGATTGGCATGCTATCCGTTTTTTGTTTTCATGCTGATTCAGTTTATACGGGGACTTCCAAGAGAGCTGGACGAATCGGCATACATTGACGGCTGTAGTGAAATGGGGGTATTTGTGCGGATTCTGGCCCCGCTCATGAAGCCGGCATTATTTTCAGCTGGATTGTTTCAATTTATGTGGATCTATAACGATTACACCAATGTTCTTATTTACGTTAATTCTGTTAAGAAGTATACGCTTTCTCTGGCATTGAGATTGTCGCTGGATGCAGAATCCGTGATTCAGTGGAATAAAGTAATGGCGATGTCATTTTTGTCGCTGGTACCGCTGATCATTCTGTTCTTTGCGGCACAGAAGTATTTTGTGGAAGGCATTGCAACCAGCGGTTTAAAGGGATAAAGAATCGGAAACCCCCTGAATGGGAATGGAGAAGGAAATAGCGGTTCCCAATCCTTCATGGCTCAAAATGCGAAGACGACTTTCAACACCGTAGTTCAGAATCAGTCGCTTATTGACATTATCCAGACCAATACGGCCTGCGGAAGTATCCTGTGAAAGATTCTCGCGCAGGCTTTTTAATTTCAGGCGGCTCATGCCGACTCCATTGTCAATAACAGAGACATGGATTCTGTTATTTCTGACAAAAATTCTGATTTTGATGTAACCATAGTCGGAGGCAGGACGCAGTCCGTGCGTAATGCTGTTTTCTATCAGTGGTTGTAAAATCAGGCGCTTAAAGGGAAGTGACATGATCTCATCTTCTGCGTCTTCGTATACGACAAAGCGGTCTGGGAACCGGTATTTTTGAATTTGTACATATTTACGAATGTTCTTGAGTTCATCATCGATTGTTACAGGCATATCAGCAGGGGCCAGAGAGTACTTGAGAATATCCGACAGGTTTTCGATGATCGTATTTACCGGTGTGGGTTTTTTGACTTCCTTATATACTTCAAAATCCAGTGTTTGGAGGGTGTTTACCATAAAATGTGGATTTATTTGGAGCTGGAGGGAACTGAGTTCCGCAACCTGTTTCTTATATTTTTGTTCTGCCAGCTGGCTGTTCAGGAAAGTCGTGTTTAAAAACAGGCGGATAACATTGTTCAGGATTAGGTCATATTCGCTTTCTACATTCTGCTTAGGAGAATCATCCGTTGGAAAAATTCCCTTTTCCGCATCATCAAATAAGTCAATCACATATTGTATTTGTGAAAAATTGCTTTTCGTAGTCGTCAGAGAAAGGATAAAAACGAGAATACTGTTAGCAATGATGATAATGAGCGGCCAGGTCAGGTCATTCATAATGTTTTGGATGACTGTGCTAAGAGGAGTCATAAGAACAAAGGTCAGCCCATAATGATCATTGTGAATGGTATTTCGCATAAAAAGATTTCCACCCACGACTTCCCAGATGCCTTTTTTGGAAAACTGCGGTGTAGTTTGAAAGTAACCGGCGAAGTCAACAGGAGCGCCTTCCGTATCTGTATTGGTGATCAGAACGTCATTGTCGGCATTGAGAATAAAAAAATAGTTTTCCCAGGCAGGGGATATGCTTTTCATATTGCTCAGGAAGGTATCGGTGGGAATATTGGCTACAATGATACCGTCTATATAAGACATTTTCTGGTAAATCGTAATAACATCAATGGCGCCTGAATTTTTCGAGGCAGGAATCCTGCGCGGAACAATATAATAAGTGATATCGTCAGGGAGTTGTGTGTAAATATCATACCATGAAGTATCATAATAGTTCTGCAGGCTGCAAATGCCTTCGTTAGAGGAAAAGAAGCTGTCATACTGGTTCAGGAACAGGTAGATACTCTGAATAAAAGGGTGGGATTTTGCAGCACTGTCCAGAATCGTCTGCATGCTGTTCAAAAAAACATAATCAGAGTAGCTGCTTGTTTTGAATAGAAAAATTTTACGGAGAGATAGCGATAACTGTGGATTCAGAGTCATTAAATCCTGCTGGTAAAAACAATTGGCAGTGATCAGATCAAAGGTTTCATCCATGTTTTCCAGTGCATTCTGTGAAGCTGTATGAATATTGTGAATACGGGAGCTTGCCGCCATAAAAAGAATGAAAACGAAGAGAACAAAGGCAGGTATCATGAGAATGGTAAAATAGTTTTTCAGGCGTTTCAGGAAGAATCTTCTAATCATTGTTTTCGCTTTCTGTTTTATTGTAGTCAGGAATAACGGGTTTTTTACCCATGCGGTATTCCTGCGGTGTAATTTTATAATAGTCTTTGAAGTTGCGGGAAAGATTTTTAGGATTTACATATCCTATGGCATCGGCAATATCATACAGTTTATAGTTATCATCAGAGAGCAGCGAAAGAGCTTTTTCCATTCGAATCTTCATGAGATAATCAGAAAAACTGATTCCGGCCGCAGCTTTAAAGGTGCTGGAGAGATAGGAAGTGGAAAAATGAACCAGAAGGGCGGCATCTTCAAGGGAAGCAGTACGATAATTTTTTTGCAGATACTCTTTGACAGTTTTGACCAGATTGTCATGGGATGAAGGAAAAACGGCCGAATTTGCGGCTTTTGAAGGATTTTTATTATCCAGTAGATTTTTGACCCGTGTAAAACAGGCTTCCATGGCATTGTATTTCATAGGCTTGATCAGGTAATCCACGACATGATTGATGATCGCGGAACGGGCATATTCAAAGTCCTGATAAGCGGAAAAGAAAATAACGATTATATTGCTGTCCAGAAGATTTTGAGACAACTCAATACCTGTCATGCCGGGCATTTGTATATCTGTCATGACAACATCAATATCCTGATGTGCATTAATATGGTCTAAGGCAGTTTTGCCGTCGGTAAAAAAGCCCGCGACTTCAAAGCCGAGATTTTCCCATGGAAACAAATGAACAAGACCTTCTCCTATTTTCGGCTCATCATCCACAATTATGATACGGTACATAGTTTTATCTCCAATGACTGCCGCTGTACAAGCACGGTCAGTTTGCCAAATACTGTTTCATGCTTTTCTTACTAACGCTCATTATATCATATGGTGAAGGAAATGCAAGGAGGGCTTGTATTTTCGCTTGTGGGTCCGTCCGCTTCATGATAGAATGGACACCATAATAGTTCAGGCGGAGAAACGAGAACTTGGCATTGGTTATCGCCGTCTTACAGAAGGGTGTGAGGGTTGATGAACAGACCATATAAATTAAGAAAAGGCGACAGAGTGGCAATCGTCAGCTTATCGAGCGGGATGCTGGGAGAGGAATTTTGCAGCCACAATCTGGAAATCGGCACGAGAAGGCTGAAAGAATATGGGCTGGAGCCGGTCTTTATGGAAAATGCGTTGAAAGGAATCGAATATTTAAAAGAACACCCGGAGGCGAGGGCAGCCGATTTAAAACAGGCTTTTACAGATGATTCGATTGCCGGAATCATCTGTGCCATCGGTGGGGACGATACTTATCGGCTGTTACCATATCTCATGGAAGATAGGGCATTCATCAATGCGGTAAAAAATCACCCGAAGCTGTTCACGGGATTTTCTGACACGACTGTCAACCATTTGATGTTTTACCGGCTCGGACTGCGTACTTTTTACGGGCCGAATTTTATCTGTGACCTGGGAGAGATTGCGGAGCATATGCTGTCATACAGCAGGACGGCTTTTGAAAGTTATCTGGAGGGAAACTCGTATGGTCAGATTTTTTCCAGCGGGGTGTGGTATGAGGAAAGGACCGATTTTTCGAAGGCGGCAGTCGGAACGGACCGTATAGAGCACAGGGAAGAACGGGGATATGAGCTTTTGCAGGGGCCGGAAGTTTTTTCCGGGGCACTGCTCGGCGGCTGTCTGGAAAGTCTCTATGATATTATGACGAGCACACGTTATGCAGACGAAAAGGAAGTCTGTGAAAAGTACGGTATTTTTCCGGCCAAAGAGGAATGGGAAGGGAAAGTCCTGTTCGTCGAGACCAGTGAGGAAAAGCCGGCGCCCGCGTTGGTGGAAAAGGCGCTGGCGGCCCTGAAGGAACGGGGTGTGTTTGAGGCGGTAAGCGGCGTTCTTGTCGGAAAACCGCAGGATGAGGCTTACTACGAGGAATATAAAGAAGTATACCGGCGGGTCATAGACGATGAAAGAATGCCCATTGTATACAATGTGAACTTCGGTCATGCGACACCCCGGTGCGCGCTGATGTATGGAGCCCCGGTCAGGGTCGATATGGCGGAAAGAAAGATAGCATATGTGGAGCCGGAAACGGAGAGATTCCGGAAGCGGTTTCGGTGAAACATTTCTATTGCGGAAACGGATGGATAGAGTATAATAAGAACGTATACAGACATTCCGCCGCCGACGGAGGATTGTGAGCAGTTATGGAATCCCGAGAACTACAAGAACGGCAGCAAGGGCATCGACCCGGAGCGGAAAGCGCTGTATGAACTGTGCGGGCGGGAAGGCGTTGCAATCGATGTCATGAAAGCATTTGGCGGCGGTGATATGCTTCATGAGGAGTATTCTCCGTTCGGGGCTGCTTATAATGAATATCAATGTATTGACTATTGTCTGACGAGGCCGGGTGTCGTGGCGGTCATGGCGGGATGTCATGGAACTGTCCGTTTGCGGTAGGCATCATCGAGAAGATGAAAAAGGCGGCAGAAGTATTTGGATATTAATAAAAAGATAAAATAACAGAATGGATGAAAGGCAAGACCATTAAAATGACAGGGAGAGATACCACGGGACAATGCACTGAATCACAATGTGCTGCAGAGCGGCGTATCGCAGTGCGGTGTATCGCACTGGATATGGACCGGACGACTTTGAACAGCGAAGGCCGTCTGTCGGCCGGGAACAGGAAGGCGCTTGAGGAAATCATTGCGGCAGGCGTTCATGTGATTATCGCCAGCGGCCGTGCTTTTGATACGCTGCCGAAGGACATGGTGGAACTGCACGGTGTGGAATATGCAATTACGCTGAACGGCGCCGCTATGTACCATGTGCCCACCGGAAAATGCCTGAAACGCTATCGGCTTTCGGAGAAGGCCGCAGAGGCGGTCATGAAGGCGACGGAAGGGGAAAGCGTGACTTATGAGGCTTTTATCGATGGCAGCGCTTATGCGGGAAATGATTTCTTAGAAGATCCGGAAGCATTTGGCGTTACGCCGCAGGCAGTAGAATATGTGCGGACGACCAGGCGCGGTGTGGACGATATTGCCCGATTTATTTACGAAAACATGTATCGCCTGGACAGTATGGATATGATCGTCCGGGATGATGTACAGCAGAGAAAAATCTGGCAGAAAGTCGCGGAAGCAACGGATGAAGTTTACATAACATCATCTATCAGAAATCTCGTCGAAATTGCCGATAAAAATGCCGGAAAGAAAGCGGGTCTTGCTTTTTTTGCGGAACTGCTCGGTCTGAAAAGAGAAGAGACAGCGGCTTTTGGGGATGCGGACAACGATATCGATATGATACGCTATGCCGGCTGCGGCATTGCAATGGCCAACGCCTCTGAAAGTTGTAAAAGGGCAGCGGATTTTATTACCGGACACCATGATGAGGACGGTGTTGCAGAGGGACTCAGGAAAATATTGAAATTAATATCGTGACAATATATGTCCTTCGACTGGAAAAAGAGACATTGTTATAATCCGGCTTTCGGCTGCGGAGCATGTATAGCTCCTTTGTCGGCACGCTCTTCAAGGGCCTCCGCAGGAACAATACATGTTCCGCAGCCGAAAGCCGGACTGCAACGGGATATCTCACTCCTGGCACAGAATATGGAAATTTTCTTGCCAAGCGCACATCATATAGTATATAATAGGTACGAGGTTGACATAAGGCATATAGTTTATCGCAGATATGCGTATTTGTCTATTGCGGATTGCAGATTCGCAATTTTGGCAGCGGATTTATATGGGGGTGGCATGATGGCGGCAATGGCATTTAACAGCGTATTCTTTAACCACGAGATACCTTTTTGCAAAGTATATGGTGTGGACGAGAAAGAAAAACTCGAGAAGATTTTCCTGAAAAACGGGATTTCTTTCTGTATGAAATGGCAGAAGAACAGGCCATGGGAGCGTTTTTGGAATAAAGATTTTATCGGAGAAAGTGTTTTTACGGTGCATATTAATGAGGCGGACCGGAACAGAGCGAAGGATTTGATTGCAGACTTGGACTGTGCGGCATTCCAGCTTTCCTAGAAGGCGTCCGGGTGCGGCGGACTGAGCGAGAATGGGGACTTACATGGAAGACAAATTTATTGAAGTAAAGCAGCTGTATAAAACATTTCATACGAAGAAGCAGGACATCGAGGTCTTAAAGGGAATCGATCTTTCGGTGGAGAAGGGAGAGATTTATGGCATTGTGGGCTTCAGCGGCGCCGGAAAATCTACGTTGGTCAGATGTATCAACCGGTTGGAAGAACCCGACAGCGGAAGTGTCAAGATCGGTGATAAAGAGATAACCGCGCTCGGGAAAGCGCAGCTGAACGAGCAGAGAAGAAAAATCGGCATGATCTTCCAGCAGTTCAATCTTTTCGATTCCATGACGGTAGCGCAGAATATTGCTTATCCGTTAAAACTGACCGGAACTTCTTCCAAAGAAGCCGATGCGAGGGTGGAAGAGATGCTGGCATTAGTCGGACTGACCGAGAAGAAAAATGCCTATCCGGGCGAACTTTCTGGCGGTCAGAAGCAGAGGGTCGGCATTGCAAGGGCTCTGGCGAACCGGCCGGACGTGCTCCTGTCGGATGAAGCGACGAGCGCGCTCGACCCGCAGACAACGCTTTCTGTGCTGGATTTGCTGAAAGAAATCAATAAAAAGCTTGGACTGACGATCATCCTGATCACGCATGAACTGGAAGTGATCAAATACACCTGTCATCGGATGGCGGTCATGGAGGATGGAAAAATCCTGGAAAAAGGACCTGTCAGGGATATTTTCCAGAATCCCGAATGTGCGACTGCGAGAAACTTTATCGGCGTTTATAATAAATTCAGAAGTGATTACTGGCAGGAGGATGCGGAATGAGTTTATATAAATATTCTTTTTGGGAAGTATTGCGGCATTCCTTCAGTGCAGAAGTCTGGGAGCAGGTGGTTCCGGCAATCAGTGAGACGATGTACATGGTCGGTGTTTCTTCTGTTTTTGTTCTTGTCTTTGGGATTCTGCTCGGTCTGATTTTGGTCATGACGAGTAAGGAAGGGCTGATGCCCTGTAAGATCATACATACGATTCTGGGCGCTGTCATTAACTGTTTCCGTTCCCTGCCGCAGGTCATCATCATCATCGTGATGCTGCCGGTCGCAAGAGCGTTAGTCGGTAAATCGTATGGTTCCAATGCCTGTATCATTTCGCTCGTGGCAAGCTGTGTGCCGCTTTTTGCGCGGCTTGTGGAAAGCAGTCTGTTAGAGCTTGATAAGGGAAAAATCGAAGCGGCGAAAGCGATGGGAAGCGGGAATTTCCGCATTTTATTTACGATCATGGTTCCGGAGACACTGCCTTCTCTGATCAGAGCATTTACGAATGCGGTCGTTATCGTTATTTCCATGACGGCGCTTGCCGGAAGCTTTGGCGCGGGCGGTATCGGTTATATCGCGGTAACATACGGTTATACACGGTTTCAGCACGATCTGTTATTTGCGACGATTATCGTACTCATCGTCATTGTACAGGCTGTGCAGCTCGTGGGAGATACAATCTCCAAACTGATTTTGAAAAAACGTCATTTAATATAAAACTGACAGATAGGCCGTTGACAGACAACGGCAGAAAATCTGACATTTAAGACGGCGGGAGCCGATTAAATGAATATATTTAGAAAAGAGGAGAAAAATTATGAAAAGGAAACTTGCAGTCATGCTGATGACCGCTTTGACGGCGTCTGCCCTGCTTACAGGATGCGGCGGTCAAGGGGACACAGCAGCAAACGGAACGGACAATGCCGCAGATGCGGCGGATACCGCAACAGAGGGGACGGATACAGCGGGAGATGCGACAGCTGCGGATAATACGGAAGCAGCAGATGCCGGCAGCGACGCGGATGCCGATAAGGATTCGGCGGGAGAAACCGTTGTTTTAAAAGCGGTCTGCGACCTGACACCCCACAGCGAAATCCTGAATGCAGCAGCAGATTTACTTGCAGCAGAGGGCATTGAACTGGATATCGTGTCTACAACATGGGATGCGACATGGAACGATATGCTGATTGACGGTGAAATTGATTTTGCATATTTCATGCACGTTCCGGCGATGGAGAGCATTGAGGAAGAGATGGGCGCAACTTTATACAGCATGGGCGGTATTCATGTAGAACCTTATGCGTGCTTCTCAGATAAGTATGCGACGAAGGAAGAATTGCCGGAGAACGCAGTAATTGCGATTCCGAACGATTCCTCCAATGAGTACAGAGCTTTGAAGGTATTGGAAACAGAAGGGTTCATCAAGCTGAATCCGGATATGACGGCAATCGATGCTTCGATTCAGAAAATCGATGAATATCTGATTCCGATTGAGATCATCGAGATGGACCAGGCCAATATCATTCCTTCCGCAGCTGATTTTGACGCTTATTTCGTCAATGTCAACAGAGCATTGGAAGCGAACATCGATACAACCTCCTATCTGATGAGAGAAGGCGAAGATTCCGAATATGCGAACATCATTACCGTAACGGAAGCGAACAAAGACAACGAAGCGATCAAGAAGCTGGTAGAAATCCTGCAGTCCGATGAGATCAAACAGTTCATTACGGATAATTTCAACGGAGCGGTCATTCCGGCTAAGAATTAGGAAGAACCGGGATTTCTTCAAACGGAAAAATATAATGGCATGATCTGAATACATCCCCGGGAAGGCATTTCCGGGGATGTTCGTTCAGATACGGGAAAAGCAGTAAAGCAGGAGAGGCCGGGACCTACGATGAATAATCTGGAATATTATAAAGTTTTCTATCATATAGCAGAAAGCGGCAGTTTGACAGCGGCGGCTGATGAACTTGCGATTTCCCAGCCGGCGGTCAGCCAGTCCGTGAAGCAGCTTGAAACCGCCCTTGGAACGAAGCTTTTTATCAGAGCTCCGCGGGGCGTGAGATTGACGAAAGAAGGGGAACTGCTCTATAATTATGTTGCCAAAGGATACGAGCAGTTCGCACTGGGAGAGAAGAAGCTGAAACAGATGTTGAATCTGGAATTGGGAGAAATCCATATCGGCGCCAGCGATATGACGCTGCAGTTCTATCTGCTTCCGTATCTGGAGCAGTTTCATGAGAAATATCCCGGCATCCGGGTCGCGGTAACGAATGCGCCCACGCCGGAAACATTGCGTAACCTGCAGGAAGGCAGACTCGATTTCGGGGTCGTCAGTACACCTTTTGAGAAAACGGACTCTTTGCATTCGGAAGCTGTGCGGGAAATAGAGGATATTTTCGTGGCGGGCAGGAAGTTCATCCAGTACAAAAATAAAATGCTGGATTTACAGGAACTGGAGGAAATGCCGCTTATTTTTCTGGAAGGCATTACGAGCACGCGGCGCAATATGGAATTGTTCCTGCGGGAGAACCATGTGGAGGTCCACCCGGAATTTGAACTGGCTACGAGCGAGATGATCGTACAGTTCGCGCTGCGCAATCTCGGTATCGGCTGTGTCGTCAGAGACTTTGCGCAGGAATATCTGGAAACCGGGCAGTTATTTGAACTTCGTTTTAATAACATGATTCCGAAAAGACATTTCTGTGTCGTAACAGACGGGCATAATCCGATGTCCGCAGCGACCGGAAATCTATTGCGGCTGTTCCGTGAACAGCAGGCGGAAATATAAATAAGCAGTTTCGAAACAATGTTTTCGAAGGCCCCTGTTGTACAAAATAGACAAATCGCAAGCAGGGTGCTATGTCACCGCTAGGCCACTGAAAGTGGACTTGTGTTTCAGACGCCGTATTTTGGCGTCTTATGCACCGTTGCGAGTGACAGTGCAGCGAAAGCGTGCCCTGCGGTGATTGTCTGTTTTGTACAACAGGGGCCTTCGGAAACATAGTTTCGCAATTGCCGAAATATAAAGAAGGAAAGGCGGAGATTGTACAATGATCAGAACCATTATTTTTGATATCGGAAACGTGCTTGCGGATTTTACATGGGAAGCGCATTACAGGCGGTTCGGTTATACGGGTATTCAGTTAGAACGTCTGACACGGGCTACTGTGAAAAACGATGCCTGGAACGAATACGACAGAGGGACGCTGAGCGATGAAGAAGTTCTGCAGAGATTCATCGACAGTGACCCGGAGATGGAAGCGGATATCCGTAAATGCCTTGCCAATGTGGAAGGAATGGTCGTGCGGAACGACTATGCGATTCCCTGGATTCAGGAGTTAAAGCAGAAAGGATATCAGACGCTGTATCTGTCCAATTTTTCGGAAAAGGCGGCGAAAGAATGCGCTAAGGCGCTGGATTTTCTGCCCTATATGGATGGCGGTATCTTATCCTGGCAGGAAAAAGTCATTAAACCGATGCCGGAGATTTATCAGTTGTTGATCGACCGGTATCAGCTTGTCCCGGAAGAATGTGTTTTTCTGGATGATACACAGAAGAATCTGACGGGAGCGGAAGCATTCGGGATACATACGATTCTGTTCAAAAACCAGGAGCAGGCAAAGGAAGAACTTCAAAGGCTCGGCGTAAGCTGAGCCTTTTTTGAGCGGAAGGGATTGCAGTTGTAAAACAGGGGTACAGGCAGCGGATAGCAAAATCTGAGGAATCTTTCCCGTAAATTGCAGAGACAGGGAACCGGGATAATTATATAATAAGCCAAACAGATTTTTGCCGCCGGGAAGGATGGGGAAAGAGCATGAAAGCGTTGACATTGCCGAGGCTTATCGGTGACGGTATGGTATTACAGCAGAAAAAGAAAGTGCGCATATGGGGGGAAGACGAACCGGGGCGGAAGGTCACGCTTCTTTTTCTCGATAATGAATACAGCGGTGTGGCTGGCAGTGACGGTGTGTGGGAGGTCTTTCTGCAGGAGATGGAGCCGGGCGGGCCCTATGCAATGCGGATTCAGGACGATGCCGGAGAAGAAAAAAATGTGAAGGATATTTTGATCGGCGATGTGTGGATGTGCTCCGGTCAGTCCAATATGGAACTTCCCATGCGCAGAGTTATTGACCGCTATCCGCAGGAATTGGAACAGTGCAGAACGACAAGGAGTACGCTTCCTTTCCGTACTTTTAAGATAACCGAAAAAAGTGATTTTCACGGGCCTTTGAAGGACCATGAGAGCGGGGAGTGGACGGCGCTTACGGAGGATACGCTGCTTGATTTCTCGGCGACGGCCTATTTTTTTGCCAGGCATCTGTATCATATATCGGGCGTACCGGTGGGGCTGGTCAATGCAAGTCTCGGCGGTTCCAGGATCGAATCCTGGATGGGCAGAGATATGCTGGCGGGATATGATGATTTTCTGACGCTGGCAGACCGGTATTGCGATGATGCTTTCGTGGCAGAAAGGCTGGAACGGAATGCCCGGCAGGCGGCCGCATGGCACAGCCGGCTGGACGAGATGGACCTGGGGCTCCGGGAGGATTGGGCGCAGGAGAAGATGCCGGAAGACGCGCCGGACAGCGCGGTGGAGGACGCATCGGAATGTGCGGCGGATGCAGAGACGGCGGAAGCTTCCGCGTGGCAGGACGTGGAGATTCCTTTCTTTTTTCGGGATACGGCATTAAAAGGCTTTATCGGGAGCGTGTGGTTTAGCAGGAAGTTTACCGTCGGGAAAGAACTCGCCGGAAAAGAGATGAAACTGTGGCTCGGAACCATTGTGGACAGCGATACCGTCTATGTCAACGGCGTATATGTGGGCCATACGGATTATCAGTATCCGCCCAGAAAATATGTTGTGCCGGCCGGCCTTTTGAGAGAAGGACAGAACACCATCGTCATCCGTGTAAAAAGTGAGATTGGTCAGGGAAGATTTACAGACGGCAAGACCTATGCGCTTTTTCGGGGAGAGGAAAAAATTGATTTGTCCGGTATCTGGAAATACCGGGTGGGAGCTTCCTGTGAGATGGCCGGAGAGACCGACTTTGTAAACTGGAAGCCTACGGGACTGTATCATGCGATGATGGCGCCCTGTCACCGCTATACGATTGCCGGACTCCTCTGGTATCAGGGGGAGTCCAATACGCATGCTGCCGCATCCCGCTATCTGGACCTTATGGAAAGAATGATTGCGGGATACAGAGAGAAATGGAAGGAAGAGCTGCCGTTCTTCTATGTGCAGCTTCCTAATTTTTCTGCGGAAGTTTATGAAAAGGACCGGCATGAGCTGTACAGCGACTGGCCCGGTATTCGGGAAGCACAGAGGAAGGCTTTGAAGATTCCCGGAACGGGAATGGCGGTCGCAATCGATCTTGGGGAAGATAACGATCTGCATCCTCTGAATAAAGAAGGAATCGGCTATCGGCTGGCCATGCAGGCGGCGGCAGTCTTATACGGAGCCGGAAAGGAATGCAGCGGTCCGCAGATATGCGGTATTGAGATGGAATGTGAAGGTTCGCAGATATGCGGTATTGAGATGGAATGCGAAGGTCTGCGGATATGTGGTACCGGACCGGCGTGCGGCGGCCGGCAGGTGCGGCTTCGCTTTCGGAACGCGGCCGGGATGTATGCCCATTCCGAAAATAAGGGAATGGAGATAAAAGACTTTGAGATCATGGACGGAGAAGGCCGGCTTTTTCCCGTAAAGGCTGTTATTGCGGAAGATGACGTTATACTCACATGGGAAGGGAAGAACGCATCTGTATTGGAAGCGGAAAACCTGTTCACAGGAGGAGAGGAAACGGCCAGGATACAGGAAATCAGGTATTGCTATCGTAACACGAACCGGGGCGCATTGCTCTATAACAAAGACGGGTTCCCGATGAGCCCGTTTCGGCTCGAACGACAGGAGATATTAGCGTTAGCAGGAATGGAGGATTTGGATGAACGGAAAATATAGCTGGAATGATGGATGGTCATTTTTGAAAACATCTGTCGGAACTTTTTATGCGGAGGCGGCGGCGCGGCAGGACGAATTTATGCCGGTGGATATTCCGCATGACTGGCTGATTTACGATGTCTTGAATTTATATCAGGACAGTACCGGATGGTATCGGAAGCGCTTTTTCTGGCAGGAAAAAGAAGAAAAAAAGGCCTTTGTTATTTTTGAGGGCATTTATATGGACAGCGCTGTTTATGTCAACGGAAAAAAAGCCGGAGAGTGGAAATATGGTTATTCCGCATTTACGGTGGATATTACGGAATATCTCAGACAGGGAGAAAATGAAATTCTGGTCAGCGCCTGTTTTCAAAACCCTAACAGCCGCTGGTATTCGGGAGCCGGCATATATCGCAATGTCTGGTTCAAGGTGACGGAAAGCACATGGCTGCCTGAAAATGCCGTGTATATCAGTACGGAGAGAATGGAAGAAAATACGTTTCTACTTTCTCTGGAGGGTGAGATTGCGGGAGAACGGAGAAAAGAAGCGATTCTGCGGTACAGTCTCTACGATGGGGAAGGAAACGGGGTAAGGCTGCAGGCGGCGGAGGAGGTACAAAGCGCCGGAGAGGAAAAAGTCTGCGGAAACGAAGCCGGGAAGGGCGAAGACTGCGGAAAAAAAGCGGAAAAGGATGTGGAGAGCCCCGTGGAATGCTCTGTCAGGAAATACCGGGTTGATGATGTAAAATTATGGGATACCGAGAATCCGGCGCTTTATACGCTGCATACGGAGCTTGTATTAGATGGAAAAGTCATTCAGCATATGGAAGAAAGATTCGGTTTCCGCTTTTTCCGTTTCGATAGGGACAAAGGATTTTTCCTGAACGGGCGGCATTTGAAACTGCACGGGGTCTGTGAACACCATGACCTGGGCGCTCTTGGAGCAGCTTTTCATAAGCCGGCCATGAGAAGGAAATTCCGGATATTAAAAGAAATGGGCGTTAATGCGGTGCGGGGGGCTCATAACATGATGGCTCCCGGTTTCCTGGAACTGGCGGATGAGATGGGAATCCTGGTGATTTCGGAAGCTTTTGATATGTGGGAACGCTCTAAGACAACCTATGATTACGGCAGGTTTTTCCGGGAATGGTCGGCAAGGGATGTGGAAAGCTGGGTCAGACAGGACAGGAACCATCCCTGTGTATTGATGTGGAGTATCGGGAATGAAATTTATGATACCCATGCGGGAGAGCGCGGCCAGGAAATCACCCATTATCTGAAGGAGCTGGTAGAATGCCATGATGCCCGTCAGAACGCGCCGGTGACGCTTGCCTCCAACTATATGCCCTGGGAAAATGCGCAGAAATGCGCGGATATCGTAAAGCTTGCGGGATACAATTATTCGGAGAAGTATTATGAAAAGCACCATGCCGAACACCCTGACTGGGTGATATACGGAAGCGAAACCTCTTCTATCGTGCAGAGCCGGGGAATTTATCATTTTCCCCTGCAGGCGGGCATTCTGGCGGAGGATGACGAACAGTGCTCGGCGCTCGGCAACAGTCCGACGAGCTGGGGAGCGAAATCGCTGGAGCAGTGTGTGACACTTGACCGGGATATGGCATTTTCCCTTGGACAGTTCCTTTGGTCGGGATTTGATTATATCGGCGAGCCGACGCCATATCATACGAAAAATTCGTATTTCGGGCAGGTCGATACAGCCGGTTTCCCGAAGGATTCCTATTATGTGTGGAAGTCTGCGTGGACGGATTGCCGGAAAGCGCCGATGATACATCTTTTTCCCTATTGGGATTTTAATGAAGGACAGCTGATCGATGTGCGGATCTGTTCCAACGCGCCCTTTGTGGAGCTGTTTCTGAACGGCACAAGCCTTGGCAGGCAGGCGCTTGCGCATGAGCCGGGAAGCGGCGGTCATGTTCTGGCGGACTATCAGGTTCCATACGAAAAAGGCGTGCTGACGGCGGCCGCCTATGATGAGGACGGTAGAAAGATTGCAGAGACGGAAAGACGCTCCTTTGGCAATTCCGCCAGGATTGTCATAACGCCGGATATGTCATATAAGTTGGATATATCATGTAAGCCGGATGCATCCAATAAGTCGGAAGAGGCGCAGAAGAAGTCGGAAACGCCGCCGATTACGGCGGATGGCAGAGACCTGCTCTTTTTGACGGTCAGCACCGTGGACGAGGAAGGAAATCCGGTGGAAAATGCCTGTGACAGAATCGATTTGCGCGTGACGGGCGTGGGCAGACTGGTCGGGCTGGATAACGGCGACAGCACGGATTATGACAGTTATAAGGGAACGAGCCGGCGGCTGTTTGGCGGAAAGCTTCTCGCAATCGTGCAGGCGGATGAAACGCCGGGGGAAATCCGGGTCGAGGCATCGGGCAGAGGGCTTCGGACTGCCTGTTTTACCTGTGTGACGGCGGCGGATAAGAATGTCATATTACAAAATAATGACATTTCATGCAGTTCATGCAGAAAGGGAACAGAAATAACAGAAGGCAGGGAAGAAAATAAATCCGCACCCGTCCGTCTCGGAAAAGAGGAAGAGATTCCTGTCCGCAAGGTTGTTCTGTGCGCACCGGACGGCCAGGTATTTACGGAAGAAAAGAAGGTGTTGACGGCACAGGCATTCATCGAGCCGGCGCAGGCTGACGATCGGGAACTGTTCTTCAAAGCGGTGAATGACACCGGCGTACCGGTATCGTTTGTTGCACTGGAGCAGGACGGCGCTCAAGTCAAAATGACAGCGAAGGGGGACGGAACATTCCGGCTTTTTGCCATGTCGAAGAGCGGAAGCGAAGGAATCAGGGTGATGTCACAGCTGGAATTTCGGATAGAGGGCCTTGGACAGGCGCATAAGAATCCCTATGAATTTATTTCGGCAAGCCTCTATGATGCTGTAAAAGGCGAAGTCGGGAACGGGAATGAAAGAGGCGTTGCGACGGGACGGGACGGCGAAACGATTCTTTCATACAGCGATATCGACTTCGGGCAGTTCGGGAGCGACGAAATCACGATGCCGATTTTTGCCCTGAATGATGAACCCTATGCCATGCAGATTTGGGAAGGCGTTCCGGAAGAAGAGGGAAGCGAAATGCTCGCGGATGTCATTTATCAAAAACCTTCCATCTGGAACGTATATCAGTCCGAGACCTGGCGGTTAAAAAGACGTCTGAAAGGAATTACGACGTTAAGCTTCCACCTTTATGCTAAAGTGCATATCAAAGGTTTTATCTTTACGCAATATGCAAAAGCATGGCAGCGTCTGGCGGCTGGAGAGGCGGATGCGGTCTATGGGGACAGTTTCCACAGAGCGGGAAATGCGGTTGAGCAGATTGGAAATAATGTTTCTCTCGTTTTCCGGGAGATGGATTTTGGCGAAACTGCCGTAAAGGGAATCACGATAAAAGGCAGGACCGGAAACGGTGCGAATACGATTCATGTACGTTTTGCAAATGAGACGGAAGAAATCAAGCAGATCGTGGAATTTCCGGAATGCGCAGAATATGCCGAGGTGGAATTTGCGCTGGAGCCCGTCTGCGGAAAATGGGATGTGACTTTCGTTTTCCTTCCGGGGAGTTGTTTTGACTTTGATTCCTTCCGGTTCTATTCATGAGCGCCCGCTCATTTCTCACCGGAGCCGGCGCTGCCGCTTGGAATTGTATTTTTTTTCGTTCGGTTCAGGCTTTTGTATTCGGAAGGGGTGCAGTGCTTTGCGGCTTTAAAAATGCGGTTGAACGTTGACAGACTGCCAAAGCCCGAACGCATTGCGACCTCGGTAATGGAAATATTCGGCTCGATCAGCAGCGTTTCCGCGTGGTTGATTCTTTTCTGTGTCAGATATTCGTAACAGGAGACGCCGGAGAACTGCTTGAACAGTCTGGAAAAATGGAACTTGGAAAAGCCCGCCAGATCGGCAAGATCATCTACGTTGATGTTTTCGGTGCAGTGATCTGTGATATAGTTGCAGACATCCATGAATTTTTCGATATATTCGTGCTGTTTGCTCGATGTGATGCCGGGGAACTTTTCACTTGCATTGAAGTTCGTGCGGCCGATGGCTACGAAAAAATGAATGATCAGCGAATAGATATAGGCTTCCGTGAACGGACTCCTGTTATCATATTCGCGGCTGATCTCATCAAGATAAGAACAGAGCTGCGCATTCAGTTCCGGGTATTCTTTCCGGCTGATGAGCGCATATGGATGCAGGGAATGGATCAGAGAATCCATTCCTTTTACGTTGCAGATCAGGCCGTAATCTAACAGGATGATAAGCCGCTCACCTTCATCGCCATCCGGGCCCGGCGGCGGAGCAATCAGGCGATGCAGTGTGCCGGGCGGCGTGATGAAAATATCCCCTTCATGGAAAGTATGCGGGCTTTCGTCGATGACGACCGTATATTTTTTCCGCACGGGCATGATGATCTCCATTGCAGTGTGCCAGTGGAGCGGATAATCTTCTGCTTCCATATTGTGGTACAGTTTGATGCTCGGAAAATAATCGTATGCTACCGTTTCGTGAATACCGTTCAAAATTTTTATCATAGCGAAAGCTCCCATCAATGGTATGTTCAGCCTCAATCTAGCACAAATTAATCAATGTGTCAAATCAATTTTTGCTATACAATAATTGCCCGATTTGGAAAAAGGTAAGCAAAATGCTTTAAAAACAAAAGAAAAACGTAGGAAAAATATAAAAAATGATTAGAAAAAAAGCATATTTCAAAATTTTTCAAGGGGAAAATTAGCAATATTTGGTCATAATAGAGCAGGATATGATGAGTTCATACTGTCAGACTGTTGTATACTCTGATTAATAATCGTGCGAAAATTCGCCTGTTATATTATTTATTATTTTATAAAAAATAGAAAAGAACCTATGGGAGGAGCAGGAATGGAGCTTGTAAGAAATGAGGTCAAGAATGCAGAATTTGAAGAACGTGCCCGCAGTCTGGTCGCACAGATGACATTGGAGGAGAAAGCGTTTCAAATGGTACATGGCGCGCCTGCCATAGAAAGACTGGGAATTAAAGCCTATAACTGGTGGAATGAGGCGCTTCACGGCGTGGCGAGAGCGGGAACGGCTACCGTTTTTCCACAGGCAATTTCGCTGGCGGCTACGTTCGACGAGGATTTTCTTGAAGAAGTGGCGGATGCCATTTCCACAGAGGGCAGGGCGAAATTCAATGCGCAGCAGAAATTTGAGGATTTTGATATTTATAAAGGGCTGACGTTCTGGTCGCCTAACGTGAATATTTTCAGAGATCCGAGATGGGGCAGGGGGCATGAGACGTTTGGGGAAGACCCCTATCTGACGTCCAGGCTCGGCGTGCGGTTCGTGGAAGGGCTGCAGGGACACGATGAGAACTATATGAAAGCGGCGGCCTGCGCCAAGCATTTTGCGGTACATAGCGGACCGGAGGACCTGCGTCATGAGTTCAATGCGGAAGTGAGCAGACAGGATTTATATGAGACTTATCTGCCGGCTTTTAAGGCCTGTGTGCAGGAAGCGAAAGTGGAGGCGGTCATGGGCGCTTATAACCGCACGAATGGAGAACCGTGCTGCGGCAGTAAGACGCTTTTGCAGGATATTCTGCGAAATGAATGGGGCTTTAAGGGGCATGTCGTTTCCGACTGCTGGGCCATCCGGGACTTTCATAACGGTCATGGCGTGACGGCGGGAGCCGAAGAATCGGTGGCGCTTGCAGTTACCAATGGCTGTGACTTGAACTGCGGCAATCTTTTCGTTTATGTCAGGGATGCTGTGGAGAAAGGGATGATACCGGAGGAAAGAGTGGACGAAGCGCTGGTTCATCTTTTTACGGCAAGGATGAAACTGGGGATGTTCGACGAAAAGGCAAAGACTCCCTATGATGACATTCCTTATACGGTCGTCGATTCCGCGGATATGCAGGCGTTGAATTTGAAGGCGGCTGAAAAATGCGTCGTTCTTTTGAAAAATGACAATCACCTTCTGCCTCTCGATAAGTCGTCCGTGAAAACAATCGGTGTAATCGGCCCGAATGCCAATAACAGAAAAGCGTTGGTCGGTAATTACGAGGGTACGGCATCGCGCTATTTTACGATTGCGGAAGGCATTCAGGAATATGTGGGAGAAGATATCCGGGTGCTGGTATCCGAGGGCTGCCATTTGTGTAAAGAAAAGATCAGCAATCTGAGCCAGGGGCAGGACAGGGATTCGGAAGTAAAGGCGGTCTGTGATGCGAGCGATGTTGTGATCATGTGTCTTGGGCTGGATTCCGGGCTGGAAGGAGAGGATGGCGATAAAGGCAATCAGTATGCCAGTGGCGATAAGCCGAATCTGAATCTTCCGGGCAGACAGCAGGAAATTCTGGAAATCGCCCATGCGAGCGGAAAGCCTGTCGTACTCGTGCTTTTATCGGGGAGCGCGCTGGCGGTGAACTGGGCGGACGAACATATCCCGGCCATCGTGCAGGGCTGGTATCCTGGCGCACAGGGAGGAAAGGCGATTGCGAGGGTGCTTTTTGGAGAGAAGAACCCGGAGGGCAGGCTGCCCGTTACGTTCTACCGGACGACGGAAGAACTGCCGGAATTTACCGATTATTCCATGAAAGGAAGGACATACCGCTATATGGAGCAGGAAGCGTTATATCCTTTTGGATACGGTCTGTCTTATACGGATTTCACCTATACGGATGCGGCCTTATCCGCCGATACGCTGAACGGTGACGGTATCGAGGTGAAGGCCGTTGTGACAAATACTGGGGACAGGGAAGGAACGGAAACGGTACAGGTTTATGTCAAAGCGGAAAGGGAAGGCACGCCGAATGCCCAGCTGAAGGGAATCCGGAAAGTGGCTTTACAGGCGGGAGAAAGCAGAGAGATCGTGATAAAGCTTCCGCTTGGCGCTTTTGCATTATATGACGAGCAGGCGGTCAGCAGAGTCGGCCGGGGAAGCTATCTTGTGTCCATCGGCGGTACACAGCCGGAGAGCCGGAGCGAAAAATTGACAGGGAAAAAGGTCGCGGTGCTTTCCGTGACGGCGGAGGAAGAATATGAGTTTTGAACAGGCATGGCTTAATTATACGGAGAGAACATCCTGCGAGGGTGCGGATGAACTTCAATATATTTGCGTAGATATCGAAAAGGATTTTCAGCCGGCGAAGGCCGGCCTGGCAGAATCCGGTGCGGATGCGTTGATTGAAAACGGTGTCAGGGAACTGCAGAATGCGTTGGAAGGGATGACAGGCTGCCGGCCTGTTTTCCGGGAACAGCCGGACGGAGGCATGGAAAAGGGAATTTACCTGCTTTTTCAAAAGGGAATCCCGGCGGAAGGGTATTGTCTTTCAGAAAAGGACGGTAACGTGAAGATTGCGGCATCCGATTCCAGCGGAATTTTATATGGTATCTTTGCATTGCTCCGTCAGATACGGATTGGGAAAACGCTCCGGGGAATGGCGCTTTCCAAAGAGCCGGATATGCCGCTTAGAATGCTGAATCACTGGGATAATATGGATGGCAGCATCGAACGGGGATATTCGGGGGAGTCCTTTTTCTTTGCAGAGGATGAAATCCTGATAAATGACAGAACCGTCACATATGCGCGGCTGGCGGCCAGCGTCGGCATCAATGCAGTGGTGATCAACAATGTCAATGTGAAGGATGCCGCCACCTGGCTGATCACGGAGCGGTATCTGGGCAAAGTGAGGGAACTGAATGAAATCCTGTCCGGATACGGCATCAGACTCTTCCTGAGCCTGAACTATGCGGCCCCCGTGGAACTGGGCGAACTGGAAAGTGCGGATCCTCTGGATGAACGGGTAAGAGACTGGTGGAAAAACAGGATGGAACTCGTGTTCCGGGAAGTACCGGGATTTGGCGGTTTTCTGATCAAGGCGGATTCGGAAGGAAGACCGGGGCCTTTTACTTACGGCAGGACACATGCTGACGGCGCGAATATGCTGGCGGAAGCAGCAGCGCCCTATGGCGGGCTCATTATCTGGCGGTGTTTCGTCTATAATTGTCAACAGGACTGGCGGGACTATAAGACCGACCGGGCGAGGTCCGGCTATGACAATTTTATCGGGCTGGACGGAATGTTCCTGGATAACGTCATCCTACAGATTAAGAACGGTCCGATGGATTTTCAGGTAAGGGAGCCGGTGCATCCGCTCTTTGGTGGACTGACCGGAACGAACCAGATGCTTGAAGTGCAGATTGCGCAGGAATATACGGGACAGCAGAGACATCTCTGTTATCTGATTCCGATGTTCAAAGAGATTCTGAGATTCAGAACGCATGTGAAGGCACAAGAGGATACCGTCAAAGATATTGTTTCCGGCAGGACTTTCGGACAGACGAACTGCGGCATTGCCGCGGTGGCGAATACAGGGAATGATGACAACTGGACGGGGCATGATATGGCCGCCGCGAATTTCTATGGTTTTGGCAGGCTCGCCTTTGATACAGAACTGACTGCGGAAGAAATTGCCGGAGAGTGGATTGGTATGACATATGGACAGGATGAACAGGTCATGGAAACGATTCAATATCTGTTGATGCAGTCCTGGCCGGCTTATGAAAGGTATACATCGCCCCTTGGCATCGGCTGGATGGTCAGTCCGAATGATCATTATGGTCCCAGCGTGGATGGCTATGAGTACAGCAGGTGGGGCACCTATCATCGTGCGGACTGTCAGGGAATCGGTGTGGACAGGAGCCATGAAGGAACGGGGTATGCACTTTTGTACAGGGAGCCGAATGCGGCCGTTTATGACGATAAGGATAAGTGTCCGGATGAACTTTTGCTTTTCTTTCATCATATTCCTTATCTATGGAAGCTTCGTTCCGGCAAGACGGTCATTCAGCATATTTATGATTCGCATTTCGAGGGGGTAGAGATGGTGGATGAGATGGTGGAGCGTTTCCGTAAATTACGGGGAAAACTTCCCAAGAAGTCTTATGAACGGATGATGGAGCGTTTTATTCATCAAAAAGAACATGCGCGTGAATGGTGTGACCAAATAAATGCTTATTTTTATCGGAAATCTGGCATATCAGACGAAAGGAAAAGGGAAATTTATTGATTTGTTCATGAATATGCACAAAAAAATAAGCAAAATATGCGGTTGGAATAGCAATATATGACCAGTAAAACAGATGGTATGATTCTATAATAATAACAGGTATTTCAATAAAAATCTTATGGAGGTGTGAGGATGAAGGGAACGAAAAAGAAGGCTCCTGCTGTACAGAAGAAGCAGAGCTTCGGGGTCTACATGAAACGGTACTGGCAGTTATATGCGCTGCTTGCCCTGCCGCTTCTTTATCTGCTCATATTCAAATATGTGCCGATGATTTATATCCAGATCGCATTTAAGAAGTACAGCATCGTGCAAAGCGTATGGGAAATGCCGCTTGCGGCCAATCATGGCTTTGAATATTTTATCAAAGCATTTAAGAACAGGGATTTTATCAACGCACTCAGGAACACGCTGACGCTGAATCTGCTGGATTTGGTCATCGGTTTTCCGGCACCTATTATTTTTGCTTTGATTTTGAATGAACTTGTATTCAAAAAGTTCAAACGTGTGGTGCAGACGATTGCTTACATGCCGCACTTTCTTTCATGGGTCATCATTTATGGTCTGGCACTGCAGATATTTGCGCCGACAACAGGATTTCTCAATATGATCCTGACTGGCCTCGGTTTCGAGTCCATACCTTTTTTGAATGATTCCGCACACTGGGTCGGTACTTACATATTCCTGGGCGTATGGCAGAGCTTCGGCTGGAATTCCATCGTTTATCTGGCCGCGATTGCCGGTATCAATTCGGAGCTGTATGAGGCGGCTTCGGTGGACGGCGCGGGCCGTTTCAAAAAGATGTGGCATATTACCCTGCCAGGCATTAAACCGACCATTGTCGTGCTGCTCGTTATGAATCTCGGTAATATTCTGGGGAGCGGTTTCGACAGACCGTTTGCATTGCAGAACAATCTGGTCATGGATGTCGCGGAAGTGCTCTCTACCTTCGTATATAAGAACGGTATCAAAGGTCTGCAGTTCTCTCTGACGACCGCGGTAGGTTTCTTCCAGTCCATTGTCTGTGTTATCTTCCTGTTGCTGGCGAACTGGATTTCCCGTAAGCTCGGCGAACGTGGAATCTGGTAGAAGAAAGGGGGAAAAGAGATGATCAAATCAAAATCCGCAAAAGTAGGCGACTGGATATTCATCCTTGTCTGTGTGCTCGTCAGCCTGATCTGTATCGTGCCGATGCTCAATCTGCTGGCAAGGTCGCTCAGTTCCACGGAAGCGCTGATCAAGCATGAAGTCTATTTATGGCCGAAAGGATGGAACCTGGATGCTTACGCAACGGTACTCGGCGATATGAAATATATCAGGGCATTTTTCTGGACGGTATTTTTGACGGTGGTATGTACATTCGTTTCTCTGATGATGACAACGCTCTGTGCGTATCCGCTGATTTTTGAAAATCTGAAAGGCCGTTCCGTTATCAATATTTTTATTACGATCACGATGTTCTTCAACGCAGGAACGATTCCGAACTATCTGTTGATGAAGAGCCTGAACCTTTTGAACAATCCGCTCGTGTTGATCATTCCGAGTTGTATGAGCGTGTATAACATGATCATTATGCGAAGCTTTTTCTATGGCATTCCGGACAGTCTGCGGGAGTCTGCGGAAATAGACGGGGCAAGTTTCTTCAGGATACTGATCAGCATCTATCTGCCGCTGTCAAAACCGGTATTCGCAACGCTGGCGCTGTTCTATGCGGTAGGGCGCTGGAACGGATATTCGGATGCGCTGATGTATGTCAACAAAGATATTTTCTATCCGCTGCAGTTGTTCCTGTATAACATTCTGAACAATATCAACAGCGTGGAAGTGGCGACCCAGGAAGGTTTTTCGTCACCGGGCCTTACCGAATCATTAAAAGCGGCAATCGTTATGTTCTCGACCATACCGATTCTGTGTATTTACCCGTGGCTGCAGAAGTATTTCATCCATGGCGTAACGATGGGAGCAGTCAAGGAATAATCGGATCATGGCTGCCGGGAAGTTTCCCAAAGCGCAAATGATCCGCTCATTCATACATTATTATTCATGAAAAGAAAAAAGAAAAGGGAGGTAAAAAGAGTGAAGAAAAAATTATTATCTGTATTATTAGCAGGCTGTATGGTATTGTCATTAGCAGGCTGTGGTTCAGGCTCAGGGGATTCCGGTTCTGCGACGCAGGATTCCGGTCAGACCCAGACAACGGATACTGCGCAAAATTCATCGGGGGGGGGTACGACGGATGCTGGTGATGCTTCCGCAGACCCGACGAACGGAGAAATTGTTGACGGAAAATTTGTAGATACGAGAAAGATTACGGTAGAAGTATATGACCGTGGTAATGACGGCGGTTCCGACCCGACCAACAACAAGTATACACAGTATATCAAAGATCAGATGATGGAACTGCACAATGTAGAGGTAGAATTTGTAGCGGTTCCGCGTTGGACAGAGGTTGAGCAGATCAACAACCTTCTGGCGGCAGGCGATGCGCCGGATATCTGTCTGACATACGACTATCCAACCGTTCAGACTTATGCAAATATGGGCGGTGTGCTCGATTTGAGTTCTTATGTGGATGATTATAAGGATATGCTTCCGAATATGTGGAACTGGCTTGGTGAGACCAATATTTACTGGGACAAAGACCCCGTGAATGGAACGCTGTGGGCGATTGAAGGAAAGCTGGCAGTATCCAACCGTATCAATACTTTCGTCCGGAAGGACTGGCTGGATAAACTCGGTCTGGAAGAACCTACGACCCGCCAGGAATTTGAAGATATGCTGATCGCATTCAGAGATAATGCAGACACACTGCTCGGCGCGGATGCTGATAAGATGATTCCTTATTCCGTAAGCTTTGATGTGGGCTGGAGAGCGGCTTTGTTGATTGAATCCTTTATCGATCCGGATGTTTCCGATTATGAATATTATGTGAATGGCTTTGATGACAGAAAGCTGACACAGAACGGCACAAAAGAAGCAATCCGTTTGTTGAATAAATGGTATAATGAAGGTCTTCTCTGGGATGATTTCGCTTTGTATGGAAGCGGTGACACGACAGAGGACGATATGATGAAAGCAGGATATGTAGGCGCATTCATGCACAACTGGGATTACCCTTATAGAAACGGTGAAGACAGTATTCAGACGAATCTGGAAAGACTGGTAGGACCGGATGCAAAATATGTTGTAGTTGACTGCTTTGAGGACAGCAAGGGCGGACATAACAAGTTTGTCAGCGGTACGGCAGGCGACCGTAAGATTTTCTTCCCGTCTACCAATACAGAACCGCTTGCTTCTATGATGTATCTGGATTTTATCAGTACACCGGAAGTAATCGAATATCTGCAGATTGGCGATGAAGGCGTTACTCATAATAAACTGGATGACGGTTCCGTGGAAATCATTGCTGCTACAGGCGACGCGATTCAGAACTCCGGTTTCAACATTGACTATACGATTACCTGTAACGGTCTGCATCTGACAGACGAAGAGATGACGCTGAAATCAACGGCGCATTCTTACAGTGGTATCGACCCTGCACTGGTAGAGACGGCTCATAAGGTATGTAATACCGATATAAGACCGGCGAAAAACGTAAATGTCGGTGCAATTGATTCGGAAGAGGGACAGGGACCTACCCTTTCCAGCAAGAGAGATGTTATCTATGATACGGCAGTTTCGGCACCGGTCGAAAGCTTTGACCAGGTATGGGACGACGGTATCGCAGATTATCTGAGTTCCGGCGGTCAGGCAATCATGGACGAGCGTGCGGAGAAATGGAAAGCTACCTTTGGTGATACGACGGCACTTCCAGAATAAAGATAAATCGAGAGGGGGAGCAGCTGCTCCCTCTTTTCTGTTGACATATTATTAAAATAGTTTTAAAATATAGTTTAATAAAAAGAAAGAGGAAGAATGATACATGGCTTTTACAAATCTGGTAAAAAAAATCAACGAAAAAAGCATCATAGCCTGTATGCGGGACGGAAAGGCACATACGAAGCAGGAACTTGCCCGGCTTACGGGGTTAAGTTTTCCGACCGTCGGGAAAATTGTAGAAGAATTTGCCGGGCGGGAGATGTTCGTCCGGCTGGGCACGGATACGGAGAGCCCGGGCGGACGGAAAGCGGAGGTCTATCAGTTGAACCCGGATTTTGCACATATCCTGCTTTTGTTTCTGCAGGGAGAGACGGTCTATTATCAGATTTGCGACGCGCTGGGAGCGGTGAAGGAGGAAGGCCGGAAAACGGGAAGGCCGGGACAGCTTCCTTTTTCTCTGCTGCAGGAAAGCATTGCGGCGGCAATGGCAGCGGATGGGAAAATCAGCGCGGTGGCGGCGGGCATTCCCGGAAGTGTGCATAACGGAACGGTCTGCTGTATTGACGGCTATCGGGAACTGGAGGGAAGAAATATCGGGGCGGAGCTTTCGGAGGCCGCGAAGGTGCCCGTCCGGGTCAGCAATAACATGAGTCTTGTTGCAATGGGGATGGCGGCACAGCTCGGGAAAAAGGAAGAAAGCGGGAATCCCGGAGCAGGAAAGCGCGGAAGCAGCGAAACGCTCGTCTGCATTCATCTTGCGGATACGGGGCCGGGGATGGGCGCGGTCGTGGACGGAAAACCTTTGCAGGGATTCAGCGGTTTTCAGGGGGAAGTCGGCTTCATGCCGCTATACGGGAACCGGACGGTACAGGAGATTGCGCTGGAGGGCTTTCGACAGATATCACCGGGAGAATGCCTTGGGAAAATGGCGGCCTGTATCTGTACGGTGTTGAACCCGGAGCAGGTCATCTGTTATCTGGAACAGGAGTATGCCAAAGCGGCGCAGGAACTTATGCAGTATTGTGAGCGGTATCTGCCAGAATATGCACATCCCCGGTTTGTATTCGACAGGGATTACAGGGCGGACTATCTTCATGGGCTGAAAGGAATGGGGCTGGAACTGTTGTACGGATATACGGAAGAAGACTGGTCTTAAAAATGAAAATTTGTATGAATGTGTATTCCAAACAAAAAGGAGACTGATCATTAAAATGAAAGGAAAAACAATGGATATGACTGCCGGAAAGCCGGCCGCGCTGTTGCTCCGGTTTTCCATGCCGCTCATTCTCGGAAATCTGTTCCAACAGCTTTATACTTTCGTGGATACGGTCATTGTCGGGCAGAAACTGGGCGTTTCCGCGCTTGCTGCGCTCGGGGCGACGGAGTGGCTGAGTTTTATGATGTTCGGATTCATTCAGGGGCTGACGCAGGGCTTTTCCATCGGCATTTCCCAAAGCTTCGGAGAGGGAAAGAAGCATTTGGTACAGCAGGGAATCTTTCAGGCATTCTGTGCCTCCGCAGGTGCGGCGGTCATCATTACGGTCATCGGGCAGGGAATGCTCGTGCCGGTCTTAAAGCTGCTGCGGACGCCGGAGGAACTTTTCGGGATGGCATATTTATATCTGGAAATCCTGTATTTTGGCATTCCGGTTTCGTTTGCCTATAATATGCTGGCGGCCATTCTGCGGGCGTTCGGGAACAGCCGGGCGCCGCTCATCGCAGTGTTGACTGCATCGTTTGCCAATATTTTCTTTGACATTGTTCTGGTCATGGGGCTGGGAATGGGTATCCGGGGAGCAGCATACGGAACACTGCTCTCACAGCTTTGCTCCGTTCTTTGCTGTATGGCAGCTCTCAGCCGGATAGAGCAGGCAAGAGTGGAACCAGCCAACCGGAAAATAAGCGTACGGATGTTTGCGGAGCAGATGAAACTGGGTGTGCCGATGGGACTTCAGAATATCATTACCGCGGTGGGCGGGCTGACAGTACAGTCGGTCGTGAACGGTTTCGGCATGCTGTTCCTTGCCGGGTATACGGCGGCAAACAGGCTGTACGGACTGTTGGAAACGGCCGCCTCTTCCTATGGATACGCGATTTCTACTTATACGGCGCAGAACATTGGCGCAGGGAAAAAAGAGAGGGTGCGTTCCGGTATCCTGACGGCACTCCTGCTCGGTGCGGCGACCGCATATCTGATGTCCTTTATTATGGTGATTTGGGGAAAGCCGATTCTGGGGCTTTTTATCGCGGGCAGCCAGGTGGAAGCAACGGCAGCGCTCCGGGTCGGTTATCGGTTCCTGTGCATTCTTGCGGCCTTTTTCCCGCTTTTGTATGCGCTCTATATTCTGCGTTCCTGCATACAGGGGATGGGCAACTCCACGATGCCGATGCTGTCCAGTCTGATACAGGTTGGCATGCGGATTTTCTGTGCGGCGGTATTGACGAGGTACATTGGGAATGCGGGCGTATTCTGGGGTGAGATCATGGCGTGGCTCTGGGCGGATGTGTTTCTGGGAGCGGTGTTTGTTTATCGGTATCGGACAAATTTACGCCTAAAATGACAGGATAAAAAATGCCGGAAATGTTAGTATGGTCACAGAGGCAGGAAAAGGAGAACGAATATGGAATGGGTAACAGCATTACGGCAGGCAGTCAATTATATGGAGGCTCATCTTCTGGAGGATGTCAATGCCGCAGATATCGCGGAAGAAGTGCATATTTCCCCTTTTTATCTGCAAAAGGGTTTTAAACTCATGACGGGTTATTCCATCGGCGAATATATGCGGTGCCGCAGGCTCTATCTGGCTGCCCTGGATGTGCTGACTGGAAGGGAAAAGATTATTGAGATTGCCTATCGATACGGGTATGACACGCCGGAAAGCTTTACGAAAGCATTTACCCGTTTTCATGGCGTATCGCCCGTTCAGGTGCGGAAGAACGCTTCCGCCATATGCACTTTCCTGCCTCTGAAAATCATTGTGACGATTCAGGGAGGAAAGGAAATGGATTATGTCGTAGAGAAAAAGAGCAGCTTTCAGGTGATCGGTCTTGGGCGGGAGTTCCTGTTTGACAGTTCTTATGAAGACCTTCCGAAATACTGGGATGAATTTAAAGCAGAGTACGGAGATGTCATGTGCAGGAGAAGAAAGCCGCAGGGAGCGTTCGAACAGGCAATCTGTGATTATAATATCGGTGAATATGGCATCTGTATCGATGACCCGAAAGAGAATCAGGAAGGGAAGTTCCGCTATATGATAGCCGGCGCTTATTATGCCGGGGGAGATGTTCTGGAGGGAATGAGCGTATATACCTTCCCGGATATGGATTGGGCGAAGTTCCGCTGTTATGGGAAGATGCCGATGGCTTTGCAGGATGTGAACACGATGATATTCAGGGAATGGCTGCCCGGAAATCCTGACTACGAGATGGCAATGGGGGCCAATATCGAATGGTATGAAGCAGGAGATGTGAACGCGGTGGATTACCGGAGCGAAATCTGGATCCCGGTCAGACGGAAAGTGTGAGAAGAAGTTTTAAAGGCTTAATTGTTTGTGCCGTCTGTGACGGCATGACTGGAAGTGAGAAGGGAATGAAAATTTTTTGATGACAGAGAGGCACAGACGCGTGCCTTTCTGTCATTTTATGTTTCAGATATGGCAAGTCGTGTTCTGACTGCTTGCCAGTGGGAAAAATGTATGTTATGTTCAGAACGTGCAACGCTGTCAGAGGCAGGCGGCGCAGATGCCGCAGACTGCAGAAAGGCGTACAGGCATAGGACAGTGGGCATCAGGGAGGTCAGAATTGAAAATAGAGATTAACGTAGATGAAAATATAGAGGATACGCACATCGTTATTTCCTGTAAGAAGCTGACGCCGGAGATGGAAAAGCTGCTCGCCATGCTGCATATCCTCGAAAAGCAGCTGGCGGTGCAGAAAGGAGAAGAGACCTGTTTTCTGGATGTCTCTGAGGTTGTCTATATTGAATCGGTGGATAGAAAATCTTTCATTTATACATTAAAAGAGGTGTATGAGTCCGATTTTAAGCTGTATGAACTGGAGCAGCAGCTGGAACCCTGCGGGTTTTTCCGGGCGAGCAAGTCCAGCCTGATTCAGCTGAAATATATCAAATCCTTACGGGCGGATATCAATAGAAGAATTAAAGTGACGCTGGAAAGCGGCGAACAGCTCATCGTTTCCAGACAGTACGCGGAAGAACTGAAAAGAAGGCTCGGATTGAAAGTGTGAAGGAGGCGCGGTTATAAGATGGAAGAGAGGAAAACAATATTTGATCAGATTGGTCAGGTCTTTATGATATTTGGTTTTACGATGTTGATTCTTGTGGTGTTCTGCCTGTTGTTCGGGGAGCATGCGAAAGGATATTCTACGATGTTCTCTTTTGGAAAAGAAGGCATCGGCGTCGAAACGATGCTGCAGTTCCTGCTGGCATCCGTATTTACAGTGACGCTGCGATGGCTCTTTTTTACGGATGCGCTGATTAAAAATATGACGGTCATTTTGCGGGCAGTCTGCATGGTGATTTCGGAAGTGCTTGTCATAATTGTCCTGATATTAATTTTCGGATGGTTCCCGGCAAACGAATGGCTTCCCTGGGTCATGTTTTTTATATCCTTTGCGGTCTGTTTTGCAATCAGTGTGGCGGTGACTGTTTTCCGGGAGAGACTGGAAAATAAAAGAATGGAAGAGGCGCTTGAGCGGCTGAGGGAAAATGAATGCGCGATAAAAGCGGACAGTATGGAAGGGGAGAAAATGCGATGAAAGCAGACAGTATGGAGAGGGAGGAAACGCGATAAAAGCGGACAGTATGGAGAAGGAGGAGCCATGATGAAAGCGGATAATATGATAGAACTGACGGATATCGTGCAGCGGTTCGGCGATAAAGAGGTATTGAAAGGCATTACCTTACAGATAAAGGCAGGTGAGATCTTCGGATTGCTCGGACCGTCCGGCGCCGGTAAAACGACACTGATTAAAATCGTCACGGGGCAGCTTCGGCCAACGAAGGGAAGTGCATTGACAAACGGGACACCGGCTGTAGAGATGACGGGAGCCATGTACCGCCGGATTGGGATGATGATGGATATTCCCGGTCTCTATGGCAGGTTGAACTGTTATGATAATCTGAAATTATATGCCAGACTTTATGATATACCGGAAAAAAGGATTTACGAAGTACTGGAAAAGGTCGGCCTGTCGGACGCCAGGAGGTGTCCGGTAGAAAAGCTGTCTAAAGGCATGAAAGGAAGGCTTGCGCTCGCAAGGGCGGTCATGAACGAACCGACGCTCCTTTTTCTGGATGAACCGACGAGCGGACTTGACCCGGCCGCGACGCGCCGGATTCACGAACTGATTCTGGAAGAACAGGCAAAAGGCACGACCGTTTTCCTGACGACCCACAATATGACGGAGGCGGAGAAACTGTGCCGGCATATCGCTTTGCTGTATGACGGAAATGTCGTGGAGTACGGCGAGCCAAAAGAGATATGCCGTAGATACGATCACAAAAGGAAACTGAAGATACGCCTGTATGACGGAAGATGTCTGGAACTTGGCAACGATAAAGACGCTGCGGAAGCGGTAGGAGAATATTTGAAACAGGAACTTCTCGAGACGATTCATTCCACGGAGCCCAATCTGGAAACGGTCTTTATGGAATTGACGGGAAAAGAACTGGTGTGAGAAGGGCCTTGGCTGAAAACCGGACGCAGTGGGAAAGGTATGGTTATGAAAATGCGGAATATAAAAGCGGTTTTTTTAAAACAGGTAAAGGATATTTTTAAAAACAAGACGATTTTGGTTCAGTTCGTTATGTTTCCGATGCTGGTCATCATCATGGAAAACGTGGTCGCTATGGAAGGCATGCCGGAACATTTTTTTGTCAGGATGTTTTCATTCATGTATATCGGCATGGCGCCGCTTATCAGCATGGCGGCCATTCTTGCGGAGGAAAAAGAGGAGTGTACTTTGAAGATGCTGCTGATGTCCGATGTGAAGCCGGCGGAATACCTGCTCGGGACGGGAAGCTGCGTTTTGTCCGCGTGCATGGCTGGAGCCTGTGTTTTCGGTATCGTTGGGGAATATGAAGGAAAGGCTTTTTTTTCTTTTCTCCTGATCATGGCCGCCGGCGCGGCAGCTTCTCTGTTGGTCGGGGCGGCCATCGGTACATGGAGCAGGAATCAGATGATGGCAACGTCGCTTGGAGTTCCTGTCATGCTGGTCTTTGCATTTCTGCCCATGCTGTCCATGTTCAACGAGACGATTGCCCGGATTGCAAAGATAACATATTCGGAGCAGATCAGCGTTTTGATCGGCGGGCTTGGGCAGAGCGGAGCCGGGGCAGAGAATGTGATCATCATTCTGCTCAATATCGCGGCGGCGTTTGGGTGTTTTGTGCTGGCTTATCGGCGGTGCGGGCTGGGATGAAAGGGAATGTAATTCCAACCTCGTTTGCCGTTTTGATAAGGAGTAAGGCGGTTAAAGGGCTTTCGGTTTAATGAACTTTTTAACTTCTCATAAAAATCCAAAAGTCGAAATTATGGAGCTGAAACGCCAAAACATAATACAATTATTGCTCCCTTTCATCCACATCCGAAAGCCCCTCTGCTGCGGCAGCCTGTCTGTCTTTCATCAGTCCATAGCACCAGATACAGAGCCAGAGCAGAATCGGCAGGACGATCGTCGTCAGCAGACATGCCGCGAACATCTTGCCTGCACCCGGAAAATCCAGACAGGCGACAATCAGCGTTACGAGATACAGTAATATTAAAATAATGACACAAAGAAGAGCGACAATTTGTTTTGGCGTTCTTTTTTTATTGTTTTTCATGCTGATTTTACCTTTCAGTTTTTTGTTTTTTGGAGCCGATACGATATTTCTCATTATATTCTCATCCGGCATAAATTTCAAGAATGTAAACTTGCGGCAGGACTTGTCATTTTCTAAAGATTTGGGTGAATTACACCGGCTGGTATGGTATAATGTTCCTGGTTGGAGAGTAACAAAGTAAAATTTTCTGAGAAAGGAATGGTCATTAGCAAGGATGAAAAAAACAAGAATAGACCGAAACTGGCAGATGAAAATCCTCGGTGAGAACGTATTCGGGATTTCAAACGACTGGATGGAGGCGGAAGTTCCCGGTTCCGTATATGGGAATCTGTTGGAAAAAGGATTGATGCCGGACCCGTATGACCGGATGAATGAGTTGGATGCGTTGAAGCTGATGGAGAATGACTTCAGTTTTCGGACAACTTTTCTTTTGGCGAAAGAACAGCTTGCGGCGGATGGTCTTTTGTTACGATTTGACGGTGTTGATACATTGTCGGATATTTATTTAAACGACATTTTTCTCGGACATACGGACAATATGCACCGCATTTGGGAGTATGATATTCTGGAGGCAGCCAGGGAAGGGGAGAACGAACTTCGGGTGCAGTTGTATTCGCCGACAAGATACATTGCCGAAGAGAATGAGAAAGTTTATACAGGCGGTTCGTCCGAATGTATGAAAGGGTTTCCGCATCTGCGGAAAGCGCATTGCATGTTTGGCTGGGACTGGGGGCCGAGGCTGCCCGATGCCGGTATTTTCCGGGAAGTGTCCGTGTTGGAAGTTGAAAAGGCGCGATTGGAACAAGTTTACATAACACAAAATTGGGAAAAGAAAGAAATTAATAAACATACGGGATTCATAAATGGGACAGATTCGGGAATGCGGGCGGAAAGCGCGGAAGAACAGGTAACGCTGGCCTTTGATGTGACAATCGAGTCCTTTGCAGATACTTTGGAACGTCTTGTGTTAAAGGCGGCTCTATATGACCCGGAAGAGGTGCTGATTGCAGAGAAATCTTCAGCGGCAGACGGGAACAGCTGGGACCGGATTATTGTTGAAGAACCGCAGAGGTGGTGGCCGAACGGTTATGGAAGCCAGCCCCTGTATACGGCAGAGGTCATATTGGAGGATGAGAACGGACAGGTCCTTGACCGTTTTTGTAAGCGGATTGGTCTGCGCACGATGACTGTGAATACCGATCAGGATGAGTGGGGAGAGTGCTTTGCCCATGAGGTGAACGGCGTTAAGATTTTTGCGATGGGTGCGGATTATATTCCCGAGGACAATCTTCTTTCCAGAGTGACAAAGGAGCGGACAGAGAAGCTTTTGGAAGATGCTGTTTTGGCCAATCATAACTGTGTCAGAGTATGGGGCGGCGGATATTATCCCGACGACTGGTTTTATGATGCCTGCGATGAACTGGGGCTTGTTGTGTGGCAGGATTTTATGTTTGCCTGCGCTTCTTATGAACTGGACGAGACATTTGAAAGGAACATCCGTGCGGAAATACGCGATAATGTCAGGAGACTCCGGCATCATGCCTGCCTTGGCCTGTGGTGCGGCAATAACGAGATGGAAACACAGACGCTGGACGGTGCGTGGCAGCCTTCTAAGAAGCAGAAGTGCGATTATATCAAACTTTTTGAGTACATTATTCCTCAAGTCCTGAAAGAGGAGGACCCGGCGGCTTTTTACTGGCCTTCTTCCCCTTCTTCCGGCGGTAATTATGACAATCCGTGGGATGAGAACAGGGGAGATACCCATTATTGGGATGTCTGGCATGGCAGCAAGCCGTTCACAGAATACCGGAAATTCTATTTCCGTTATCTGTCGGAGTTCGGTTTTCAGTCATTTCCATGTCTGAAAACGGTGGAAACCTTTACAAAACCCGAAGACCGGAATATCTTTTCAAGGGTCATGGAGATGCATCAGCGCAACAAGGCGGCGAACGGCAAGATTCTGAATTATCTCTCGGCGACTTATCTTTATCCGGCGGGATTTGACGAGTTGATTTATGCTTCCCAGCTTCTGCAGGCGGACGCGATACGTTATGGAATCGAGCATTTCAGGCGGTACAGAGGCCGGTGCATGGGAACTGTCGTCTGGCAGTTAAATGATATCTGGCCGGTGGCTTCCTGGGCGGGCATTGACTATTACGGAAGATGGAAGGCGCTTCATTATGCGGAAAAAAGAGCTTTTGCCCCGCTTATGATTTCCTGTGAGGAGACGGGAGAACTGAGCGAACGGCCTTATTGCATCGATGAGCCGGCACCGATTGAAAAAGCGGCAAGGCTCCATGTGGCAAATGAAACGATGGAACGTGTGAACGGCACCGTAACATGGGAACTGCGCGCGCCGGACAGCAGCATCCTGATATCCGGAGAAAAAGAAGTTTCGGTGGAACCGTTAAGCGGTGTCTGGCTTGAAAAACTGGATTTCTCGGAATATGACGAGCTTCAGATTTATCTGCATTGTGCTTTTTCGGTAGAGGGCAGGACGGTATCCGAGAATTTCTGTCTGTTTACGGCACCCAAGCATTTTGCGTTTTATGAGCCGAATCTGTCTTATCGCAGAGACGGTAATGCGCTTGTGATATCCGCGGACGCTTATGCAAAAAGTGTGGAAATACAGGGAGTAGACGGCGATGTAAAGCTTTCGGATAACTTTTTTGATATGAATGCGGGAGAAAAACAGGTGGAAATACTGGAAGGCAGTGCAGAGCAGTTTGTGCTTCGCTCGGCTTATCAGATCGGAAGAGGATAAAAGAACGGCGGGGGTTCATGGAGAACCCCCGTTCCTTAGTTCCGGTTCAGTATTTCGATGATGGCATCGCCGTATTTTTCGGCTTTTACGGGGCCAAAGCCTGACACTTGCTGTAGTTCCTCTTTGTTTTTGGGATTTTTTTGGATTAAATCCATCATCTGTGCGTCGTTAAAGATCATATAGGGTTTCTTATTTTCACTTCTGCTTTGTGCCAGCCGAAAGGCTTTTAAGCGCTTGATCAGGTCGTCCTTATCTTGTTCCGGTGCCGGAGTTTTGCTTGTCTGGTCTTGCGGATATGTTTTCGGAACGGTTTCCGGCACTGGTTCCGAAGGCGTTTCCGGAGCGGTTTCCTGTGCGGCATTGTCTTTGCATGTCCCGTGGCTTTTTCGTTCGTCTTCGATCTTCTGAACCATTTCCGCATATTTTAACGTATAATCTGTCGTTTTCGGCTGGTCATTGTTAAGATAGAAACGTGCCAGGTCATACATTGCTGATTCGCTCATCTTGTAATTCTTTTCTGCCTCATCCGTGCTTTTTATGTATGCGATCAACTGGTCTGCGCGAATGACCTTTTCTTTGATTTCCTTTTTGGCATAGCGGTCGTTCAGGATTGTTTTGGGATTTGCGAGCACGACGATGGATTTGTAGCAATTGCTGTAATCTGACTCAAAAAGCTTTTTGAGCAGAGAACTGCCCTCGCTTTTTCTGCGCAGTTCCTTCAACACAAGGAGGTGGCGTTCATTTTGGGTGATCGGGGACTCCATGCCTTCTCTTACCCATTTTCCGTTGATCTGAAAATTGCGGATAAAGGTACCTTTGTTGTCGATTTCTATATTACCGTATAAATTCTTGCACTCGATGACATAAATATGTTTTCTTGTTATGACGAGATAATCGATTTGGGCAGGGATGTCGTCGATCGTGAGAAAAATATCATGAAGGACATACATATCAATGCCGCTGCTTTTGAGTTGGAAGGCGATGTTCTTCTCGCCTGCTTCTCCGTATCGGGCGTAACTTATCTGTTTTTCGATTTTCTTTCTGATCTCATCGGGCGCGTCCTCTTTAAGCCGTTCCATTTTTTCAATGTACTCCTTTACATCGCTGGTTTCTTTTAAGAAGACAGTACCGATTTTCTTTGTAAATAATCCCATTGGGATACCTCGTTTCTTTTGTTTTTGATGTATGGCTTGCGTGACGCTGGTTGAAGGGCTTGCGTGACGCTAGCCTTTCGGCTAGCGTCTATTATACCATGAACGTCGCTTTTTTGTACCATATTTTACAAAGTGTTGGAATCGAATGACACAGAGAGCGTATCGGATATTCAAAATCTGCGGACGATCATCGGGAAACTTTATGCAATTAATTTTTGGCAGATGAAACTTTCCGGCACTCTGATTCGTATTCTCTATAAAGGCAGCGATGCAGAAGGGCGGAGATTGATATCAATAATGCGATGGATTTTAATTACATGGCAGACGTCTGCCGAAATCGGAATGCGGTAAAGCCGGCACAGGCGCAGAACGCACAGAGACAGACACCGCCAGCATCTGCGGCAGAAGCTGATTTTTTGAACAGGCTGACGGAAAAGAGCGGCGGGACCGAAGGCGTACCGGGAACCGGAAACATACAGGGAGCCGGAAGGGCGTTGACGGCCGGGGAATTATCGGCAGCCGAGAGAGCGGCGATGTCCATGACGGAGTATAAATTGTATCTTTATGATAAAATCTCGTCCCTTCCCGTGCACCCGTTCAATATGCAGGATTCCGTTGCGGTATATATTTCGGAAGAAGGGCTTGCGGCGATGAAGAACGACCCGGAATATGAAAAGTGGGTGTTGGACTGTCTGCGGACGAATTTTCAGGCATATGACCCGTGGGGAGCCAGAAGCGGCGGGAAATACGTTGTTTTTCATTTCGGGGCGACGAAAGAAGAATGCCGTGTGGAAAGCTGGCGTCCGTGCTGTCGGGATGAGGAACAGGAAAGGCTGTTCCGCAAAAAAGCAAAGGACAGCTTCTGGGAGCGCAGACGGAAACGCAGAAAGGCATTGCTTGCGATGTATGAAGAACTGGCAGACAAGAAAGCGTTGTCAAAGCGGATGGCGGTTTCCAAATATTATGCGGAGCTGGCCGCGCAGCCGCCGGAGGCCGAAAGGATACCGCCGACGGAATGCGATGCGCTGGCAATGCAGATTTTTTCCACTTTTAAGGCGAATATCATACAGAATATGTTCCGTATTAAAAAATTATAAAGGAGAAACAGAATGAGCATTTATCATATGAAAACAACAGGCGGCTTTCGTGACACACTCGTTTATACGGCGCCGGACGGCTCACAACGTTTTGACAGAGAAACAGCCGCAGAGAAAACGTCCGAAGACCCTGCATTTGGCACCGTGCTGACTGAGGACGAACTGCAGGAGTGGATTGACGGTGAGATCAGCCGGAATCAGAATCTGAAAAAGTCAATGGCGGATATGATCAAAGATTCCTGTCCCGGATGGAGCACCGGAAGGTTTAAATTTGTGGGAGAGGCAAAAACCTATTCCTACTATGAATTTCTAGAAGAAATGGAAAGGCGTTCAGCGGCTTCCATGGGTGTTGAAGAAGGAGTGCCGGTATCGGGAAATAGGCTGGTTTCAGAAAAAGTGCCGGTATTGGGAAATAGGCTGGTTTCAGAAGAAATGCCGGTTTCTGAAAAAAAGACGGTCTCGGATGAGCAGATAGCGTTTTTGTTCGAAGACAGGGAGTCTGTTGGTGCGGCTAAAACGGCAAGGGAGCGTTGGGAACAGTCTTTTGACGGAATCGGCAGCCATGCGCCGGAAGCCGTGAAACAGGCATGGCTGGATGCGGCAGAGATTGCGGGAGTGGACGGTCTTGGCGTTTCAAAACAGGGAAAACTTACTCATATTTCGCAGATGATGGTACAGAGATGTATTCTGTGGCAGCGCGGGGAAGATGGAAGAGATATGCTTGGAAATTCCGTGCAGTCGGCGCTCAGAGCGGCAGACCGGGCGCTGTATGCTTTAGAGCATCCGTTGGAGCCGGGATGCGTCGTATCGCCGGGAAAACGGCTGAATATGGCGAAAGAGAAGACTTTTTATCTGGAATTTATCAAAAGGCTGCAGGAGACGGTATCATAAAATATTGTGGTTTGGAAAAGAAGAGGGTTGGATTGAGAGAAAGGTGTGGTGATTAAAATGGGAATTGGCGGAATATCACAGAATCCATTTACAGAAGGTATGCGGGCAAGGCAGATGACGCAGAAGGCGAATGGCTCTTCAGATCGGTTCGCACAGCAGATGAGCAATGTGGCGGGCGCAAGACCGAGAGGGTATCAGGTCTATCTGAAAACGGATGATATGCTCTATTCGGGCGGAAATGGTTCCGGGCTGTCCTTCTATATCAAATATGCGGAGGAATCTACGAGAGAAAATCCGACAGTCGTTGCGAAAGGCGTTGACGAGAATGGAAGAGAATTTGAGCAGACTATCCATATCAATGATATCAATCCCCGAAGCGCAACCGTCGTAGAGATGCACGCGTTGGAATCTTATCTGGGCGTCGATAAGAATGGAGGGCTTTCTTCACTTCCGCATGACCCTTTCCGGGGGGCTATGGGATTATATGAAAGAGCGGATTTTATCGATATGTTCCAGAATTCGGTCCGGGACATGAACAGGCTGGGACAAGGGAAGCTGGCCGATTATTATCGATACAGTCTGCAGACATATCTGGATTTCATGCGGGCAAAAGGAAAAAACGGTCCGGTTTCGGCAGACGGGAACAGTCCTTTTGCACACTGGCAGAAGCAGACACAGCAGGCAGAAAAGAAGCCTGCCGGAGCACAGGAGACCAAAAGTGATTCACAGATCATTACCGAACCGGACGGTTCCAGAACGCTGATGATCACGACGCAGATCGGAGATACGCAGACGGTCATGAACGTCAGGCTTTCGGAACCTTCCGTTTTTCCGCAGGATTCTGTCAGGCCGAATGTGCCGGCGGGCAAAGCTGGCGGGCCGGATATGCTGGCAGCGGAGGATGTCAGGCCGGACAGACTGAAAAGTGGAGACTGGGTATCGAAGGAGAATGGGAATGAAGGTTAACGGAATTGACACAACAGGTTATCCGGCGTGGCATAAGACGTTGGGAAGCTATAAAAATACAACGGAAGCTGGATTTGCGGAGAAAATGGCAGGCACAGGAAGGACTGCGGACGGGATGACTCGTTTGGGGTCACATGGGGAGAATGGGATGCGGACAGGCGCACAGACAGCAGGGTCCAATGCTGCTATAGAGGCGTATCTTGCATCAGCCATTCAAGCAACATGTCCGGTGTTATCGGCGTCGGCTTCGACTGTCCGCAGTGAGAATCCTGCTTATGAAGCATACGAGTCTGAAAATTACAGAATTGTGCCGGACAATGAGGCGGGATGCTTTGACATTTATAATAAGCAGGGCGAACGGCTCGGTGCATTTATGTATTCTGATATTAAGATCAGACAGGATGAAAAGACAGGCGGCCGGTTCCTGATTTCGGAGCATGGCACGATGAGTTATGATGCGCTGGCGCTGGATGATGAATTGAAAGAAGACTTACAGAACGTTATGGACATTGATGAACTGGAAACGGAAGAATTGCAGGGATTTACCCTGAAAACGCATCCCGGTACCGGAATCCAATATCTGCTCAGGGATGGGGAAGAATGGCGCGGCGGCAAAGTCCTCTTACAGAATGAGGAGGACAAGAGGCGGTATGATGCGCTGGCGGACATCTGGCTTTCTAAATATCCCAACCTGATAGAGAGCAGGGAAGAGGCTCTTATCTGGGCGGATTTGGAGATAAGGGGAATGGCACAGCGCAGGGAGAGCGGCTTTTTCTCCATTGGATATGACGGGATGGCTTATCATGATCAGTCGGCATCATAGGTGCATCCGTTCAGGAAATCAATCAGTATCGCTTTCAAATCTTCATTAAAATTTTCGCGGCAGGTCAGTTCGATACAGGCGGCATTATTATCAAAGACGCCAAAAGCTGATACGCCGCGGGCGTATGGATTATCATCATGGAGGAACTGATAAGTGATCAGCAGGTAGTTCAGGCTGTTGCAAGTCACATTTTCTTCGGTTATGATTTCATAATTTGTTCTTCCGGCAGAGAGCCATGTATCCATATTGTTTTGTGCTGCCTCTGTGTCCTTAAATTCCCCCAGTAGAAAATAGAGCTGTGCGTCATATAAATCGACCGTATCCCCATCGCTGTTTTCGTAAGGTTCCGAATCGCCCATCGTCCATGCGGCATAGTACAGCCCGTCAGCAGAAAGTGCATCCATATTGTTAAGGAGCGTCAGACGGCTGTCGGTATTGTCCACGGTCAGATGGTGTCCGATGGTCACATACTCTGCATCGGTATCCAATGATTCTACCGGGGAAGAAAGCGTTGATGCGGAAGCGCATCCGGTCAGTGTAAAAATGATAAAAAGCATTAAAAACAAATATATCATTCGGTTCGTAAAAATATCTTTCATAAGTGTGATCGTTCCTTTCGAGTATAAAGTTCTATTTGGCGGTATCCGCCAGCAGTTCCCATAATGTACTGCATTGTTCGACGTTATCTGTCCGGTCATCGGTAAAGAAGCAGCGCCGCCCAAGGAAAAGTGTTGACAAAAGTTCCTGATTGCTCCCGGTCAGCGTTTCGCCCAGGACAATTGTCGTATAAGAACCGAGTTCCATTTCCGCGAGAGTGGTACAGTCTGACCATGCGATGACTTTACCGGCGGCGTAGTCCATTGTATCGGGACAGCTTCCGTCCCGGGCGGCGAGCAGCTGGAATTCCCGTTGAAAATTGTCGGGATCGTCCATCAGGAAAAAATAGCTTTCGCAGTCGGAAATATCGCCGATCAGGGAAATTTCCGAAGCATATTCGTAATAGGCTGTTTCTACATCGGAGTTTTGGATGCCATCGATGTACTGATTGACCTTGACGATGATTTTTCCGTCCTGGTTATAATCACCTGCAATGGAGGTGAAAGCCTGTTCCAGAGCAGATATTGTATCCTGCGGGAGTGCTGTTTTACCGATATATGCGATTTGGATATCCGGCTTTTTTTTCCAGAGTCCCAGTGCATTTATGATCAGATTGCAGGCGATTCCCAAAAGGATGATGCCGCAGATGACGTACCATTTATAGTAATACCACCAGTTTTTTATGGCTTTTTTCCGATTTATTTTTATTTCATACATAAAAATCACCATGCCCTTTTCAAAATCTGTACTAAGCGCGCTACTCCGTTTCCGATGTTGTTCTGCCGTATGCGTAAGTGACAGGGAGGCAGACGAGAGGCGGCTTAACAGTCATATTTTCCTGAAGAAGAAGTTCGACGCACATTTCCGCAATTTCAGGGACCGGCTGTACGATGGTGGAGCAGATATAGTCCTGGTCACCGAAAAGGCGTATGCCGTCGAAACCGATGACCTGTACATCTTCCGGAACATTCTGGTGCAGTCTGCGCAGCATTTTTAAGATGGAAAAAGCCAGATTGTCCGTTACGCAGAAAATGCCGTCGAAAGACAGCCTGCCATCGTAAATATGTTCTGTCAGAAATTTCTCAAATTCTTCAAGAGGGGCCCCATCGTCCAGAATTTTCATTTCATAAGAAAGACCACGGGAGAGGCATCCGTTTTCAAAACCGGCTTTGCGTTTATTCGGTTCATTGGTCAAAGAAGAGCCAATCCGCAGAAATGCAACTTTTTTACAGCCCAGGTCGGCCAGCTTCTCGGCGGCCAGCTGCCCGCCGGCGAAGTTATCGCAGGCTACACAGGGAATCTGCGGGCTTATGGAACGGTCGATTGCCACAAAAGGGGTGTTTTCTTCTATGACAAGGTTCGGATTATAGGTCAGTCCGATAATGCCGTCAACTTTGTTTTGTTGTACCATTGTCACATATTCCTGTTCCAGGGCGGCATCGAAGTCGGTGGAGCATAAAAGCATACGATATTTTCGCTTTAAAAGTGAGAGGTTAATATGATAGGCCAACATTGCAAAAAAGGGGTTCTGCATATTGGGAATGAGCAGCGCGACGGTATAGGTCTTATTGGCCTTGAGTCCCTGTGCATAGCTGTTGACCTGATAGTTCAGCTTTTCGATTGCCTCCTCTACACGGATTCTGTACGATTCTCCTACCGGCAGCCCATTGACGACTTTGGATACCGTACCGAGGGCGACACCGGCTTCTTTTGCAACATCCTTCATGGTTGGAACAGAATTTTCTTTTTTCATAGAAATAATCAGACCTCCTTCTGTCGTGTACATAATGTATGTTCTGTATAATAATAAAAATAAAGGTATTTCATGAAAAAAATGTAAAAAATCATGAAATGAACAAAGGAAAAGCTTCTTTTTTTCACTTCATTATGGTCATTATAATCTGATTTTTTTAGTTTGTAAATAGAAAATGAAAAGAAAAATGAAACGTTACATGAAATTATAAAGGAAGATTTCACAAAATGGATGCGTAAAAATTGTTGATAATAACTAAAAATAGAAAAATGTACAATGGAATCATAGTAATATTGTTGACTTTGTAAATATAAAATGATATTTTATAAACAGCAGAAGAAATAACGTTTCACGAATGAAAGGCGCGCGACTTGTCATAGTGAGATGGGATAAATGGAAATTCTGTGAAAAGCCATGAAAGAAATTTTGTGGATAGCACTATCGACGTGGACTGACTATTTCATAAAACGAAAAGGAGAGAAGATATGAAAAATAATAAGTCGGCTGCTGCCAACCGGGCGATAGCGCTGGGAGGGGGCAGAACGCTGAAAAGGCGTTTGAAAGATAATTGGCAGTTATATGCGATGCTCCTTGTTCCGGTGGTATTGACCGTTATTTACAAGTACATACCGATGTATGGTATACAGATTGCATTTCGGGATTATAAAGCGAGCCGGGGTATGTTCGGAAGCGAATGGATAGGCCTTGAATGGTTCGAGCGTTTCTTTACTGCTCCGACCTGTGCAAGAATGATCAAAAATACATTGTTGTTGAGTTTTTATAGTCTGCTGTGGGGATTCCCGATACCGATCATCCTCGCATTGATGCTGAATCAACTGCGGTTTCAGCGTTTTAAAAGAACGACGCAGACGGTGCTCTATGCGCCGCACTTTATTTCTACAATGGTCATTTGTGGTATGATTCGTATTTTCCTGAGTCCTTCGGGCGGATTGATTAACCTGATAGCAGGGACATCCATAGATTTTCTTACAGAGTCTACAGCATTTCGTACTATTTATATCGCTTCCGGCATCTGGCAGGATGCAGGATGGGGAATCATCGTTTATATGGCCACATTAAGTAACGTAGATACTTCCCTTTATGAAGCGGCAAAAGTGGACGGCGCTTCCATGTTCCAGAGGATTCTTCATATTGATGTTCCGGCGTTGACTTCCATCATGGTATTGAACCTCATTATGAGTGCGGGCGGTCTTATGAATGTCGGATTTGAAAAAGTATGGCTTTTACAGACGGATTTGAACAAGGCCACAAGCGATGTCATTGCTGTATATGTTTACCAGCAGGGTATTGAAAATGCCAAGTACAGTTATTCTACGGCGGTCGGTTTATTTAATACGGCGGTGAATATTATCCTGTTGATCGTAGTCAATAAGATTGCCGGCAGAATATCCGAAGACACGAGTTTTATATAGGAGGTGTGATATGAGAGCAAATACAAAAAAGGGAAAGCTGAGAGGGCTTTCTGAAAGAACCAGCGATATTGTGCTGGTGGTCATCTGCGCGGTAGTGCTGTTCATCGTTGCTTATCCGCTTTACTATGTACTGGTAGCTTCCGTATCCAATCCATATGATGTATATGCCGGCAAGACATTTTTACTGCCGAGTCAGTTCACACTGGAAGGATATCGGGCTGTTTTTGCAGACCCCAGCATCCTGACGGGTTACTGGAACAGTATTAAATATACGGTAGTCGGCACGGTGTTCTCTGTTGTAATATTGTATCTGACGGCATACCCGCTTAGCGTGAAAGGGCTGCCAGGACGAAAGTTCCTCAGCATTTTCTTCATTATAACGATGTATTTCGGCGGCGGGCTGGTTCCGACATACTTAGTCGTAAAACAGACAGGACTGATCAATAATATGTGGGCGCTGTTCCTTCCAGGCGGCGTTGCGGTCGGCAACATGATTATTGTAAGGAACTTCTTCGAGAACAGCATTCCTAAGGAGATGATAGAAGCAGCGGATATAGACGGCGCTTCCAAATGGACCACGTTCCTGCGCATCGTCGTACCGCTCAGCCGTTCCATCATGGCGGTCATGGTCGTATTCAGTATGGTAGCATACTGGAATGACTGGTTCACGGCATTGATCTATCTGCCGGGAACGGAAAGGGCTCCATTGTCATTGGTGCTGAGAAATATCCTGATTAAGAGTTCCGCCAGCGCAAGTCAGGCGAGTACCATTTCCGGCGGTTATGCGGAATTGAATAAACTGACGGAGATGATCAAATTTTCATCCATTATCGTAGCGGCGGCTCCTATGTTGATTGTTTATCCTTTCGTGCAGAAATATTTTGAAAAAGGCTTTATGGCAGGTGCGGTCAAAGGGTAAAGGGTGAGAAGAGATTTAAAAAGATTAAGGGAGAAGGAAGGAGCAGGAGGATGAAAAAGAAATTTGGAAAAAAGATAGTGTCCTGTATGATAGCTGCTGGTCTTGTTTTGTCGGTGACAGCTTGTGGAAATGAATATGCCCATCATGAAAAGGGCGTTGCCAATACGGATACTTCACAGACGGAGTTTTCCATTATGGGCGCGATCAGTGCCCTGAGCGCAGGATATGAAAATAATGTTGTGTTAAATCAGCTTCAGGAAGAAGCGGGTATTCACATTAACTGGACCTGTATGAGTGATTCTTTGGCAGAACAGGTCAATATCCGCATTGCGGGCGGTGAGCTTCCTGATGCATTTCTGGCTGTTGGTTTTAATAACTATGATATATCGCGTTACGGGGATGATGGGACTTTTATAGACCTGTCCCCCTATCTGACAGAAGAGTATATGCCGAATTTGTGTAAGATTCTTGAAGAAAATCCGGATATCCGGAGCGCAATCACGATGGATGACGGATATATTTACGGCCTCCCGGCAGGAGAACGGATGGGGACGGCAGGTATCGGTGCGGAAGAAGATTACAGTATTTATACCATTCCGCAGTTTGCCATGATCAATAAGGCATGGCTGGATGAGCTGGGACTGGAAGTGCCGACTACATTGGATGAACTGCATACCGCGCTGCAGGCGTTTAAGGATAACGATATGAGCGCCACTTATTACGGGAATGCGCCGGGGAGTACGATTCCCATGAGTACGGGCTTTGACCAGTGGTGCTGGGGACAGAATATTTTCTATGCGGGATTCGGTTTTACCAACTGGCCCAATGATGTTTGCAACGATCTGGTGCTGCGCGAAGATGGTACGGTGGAATTCATCTGTACTACGGATGAATACCGGGATGCGATGAATTATTTCCATAACTGGTATGCGGAAGGGCTGATGGATATTGAAATGTTCAGCCAGTCGGATACACAGTTGATCGCAAAATGTTCACAGGGATATGTAGGCGTAACGACATGGTGGTATATTGAAGAGGTTATGGGTGATTATGCGAGCGACTATGTATTTTTACCGATTCTTGACGGGCCTGACGGTACGCACAATGTGACAATAAGAACCGGCGGCGGTATCAACAGCGGGAACCTTTGCATTACAAAAGCGTGTGAGAGCCCGGCTAATCTGCTGAAATTTTTCGATATGTGGTATGACCCGGAAGTGGTTATGCAGTTACAGTATGGACCGATCGGCGTTTACTTTACAGAGCAGGATGAAAACGGTGTATGGCTCAGCATTTCGGATGAAGAATGCCAGGCGAAGTACGGAAAAAGTCCCGGAGAATTAAAGGGCGAGATGGAAGTGTATGGACCTAAGCTGATTCTCAGCGACTATTATAACACGACTTTCAGGATGGAAGACCGCGCGATTGAACGTTTGACGGATCTGTATGAATTTTGGATGCCATACGTTGACAATCCGGTTACTTATCCGGTAGACTGTGTATTTACGGGAAGGGAATTAGATACCATTGACTGGTATAAGGCGAACTTTGAAAGCACTGTATCGGAGAATGAAGGCCTGTGGATCAAGAACGGCGGGCCGACAGATGAAGAGTGGGAAGCTTACCTGACGACTTTGAGCAAGAAGTGTGGTATGGATAAGCTGCTGGAGGTATATCAGGATGCATATGACCGTTATTCGGGCAAGGTGACTGCTGAATAGCAGAATCAGGGTTTTGAAGATATAAATTATATAGTTATAAAAAGGAGATTGTTATGACGAGTCAGACATTGCGTGATGCGCGAAAATATGAAGAGGCAATGGGGAATAAGATCAAGAAGGAACAAAGACCGGGATTTCATTTATCCGCCCGTGTTGGCTGGATGAATGACCCGAACGGTTTTTCCTTTCATAACGGCGAGTATCATTTATTTCATCAATATTATCCGTATGATTCGCATTGGGGTTCGATGCACTGGGCGCATGTGGTAAGTGACGACCTTCTGCATTGGCGTTATCTGCCGGCTGCTCTGGCACCTGATGCGGAATATGACAGGGACGGCTGCTTCTCCGGAAGCGCCATCACCCTGCCGGATGGAAGACAACTGCTGCTGTATACGGGCGTTGCGAAAGAATCCCAGCCGGATGGCAGTATGCGGGATATACAGACTCAGTGTATTGCGGTGGGAGATGGAACCGATTATGAAAAGTACCCTGAGAATCCTGTCATTGACAGAAATCTTTTGCCGGAAGATGGCAGTAAATATGATTTCCGCGATCCAAAAGTCTGGCAGAAGGCGGACGGCTCCTATCGATGCGTTGTGGGAAACTGTACGGGAGAGGGGGACGGAAGGATTCTTCTGTACAGTTCCCGGGACTGCATTCACTGGAAATATGAAAAAATACTGGCAGCGAACGAGAAGCGTTTTGGCAGAATGTGGGAATGTCCGGACTTCTTTATGCTGGACGGTAAGGCCGTTTTGTTAGTCAGCCCGCAGGATATGCTGCCACAGGGATTTGAATATCATAATGGAAACGGTACGCTCTGTTTGACCGGTACCTATGATGAGGAAACAGATACTTTTATAGAAGAAAAAAATCAGGCAATCGATTATGGCATTGACTTTTATGCGCCGCAGACAGTTCTTGCGCCGGATGGAAGGCGTATCATGATTGGATGGATGCAGAACTGGGACACCTGCAATCTGCATTCTCCGGAACAGCCGTGGTTCGGTCAGATGAGCCTGCCGAGAGAACTTTCTGTCAAAAATGGCCGTCTGTATCAGCAGCCGGTGCGGGAACTGGAAGCGCTGCGCGGAGAAAAAGTTGTGCATGAGAATGTTACTTTTACGGATGTGATAAGACTGGATAGCGTTAAAGGCAGGAAGGTCGATATGGAATTGCTGCTTCGGCCGGGCGATGAACAGAATATATACAAAAAATTTGCGGTACGCTTTGCGCAGGATGAGAACTATCATACCGCTGTAAGCTTTCGCCCTTATGAGTCCATTCTGAAAATAGACAGAAAATTTTCCGGTTCCAGAAGGGCGATCATCCATCAGCGACGGTCGCTTGTCAATAGCGGGAACGGCCGAATTAAACTGCGGATTATTTTGGACAGCTTCAGCGCGGAGATTTTTGTAAATGATGGCGAGCATGTTTTATCGGCGACGCTCTATACGGATTTGTCGGCAGATGGCATTTCCTTCTTTGCGGACGGGCAGGTAACGATGGATGTTGTGAAGTATGACTTGGTGATGGAGTAGGTTATGAATATGAAAAAATACGACGTGACGGCATTGGGAGAACTGTTGATAGATTTTACGGAAAACGGCGTGAGCGGACAGGGAAATCCGCTGTTCGAGGCGAATCCGGGAGGTGCGCCGTGCAATGTTCTCGCCATGCTTACAAAGCTTGGCCATAGAACGGCTTTTATCGGAAAGGTCGGAAAAGACTTTTTCGGGGAACAGTTAAAGGCGGCAATAGCAGAAACCGGTATTTGTGCAGACTATTTGTGTATGGATGAGGAAGTGAATACGACACTGGCGATGGTGCATACGCAGCCGGACGGTGACAGAGATTTTTCTTTTTATCGGAATCCGGGGGCTGATATGATGCTGACGGAAGAAGAAGTGCCGGAGGGATTAATTCGGGATTCTCTGATTTTTCATTTTGGAACACTGTCCATGACTCACGAGGGTGTGCGGAAGGCGACAAAGAAGGCTGTTCAGATTGCCGAAGAGGCCGGTTGTCTGATTTCCTTTGACCCAAATCTGCGTTTTCCACTCTGGAAAAGCGAGGGCGCGGCAAGGGAACAGGTATTATACGGATTGGAACACTGCCATATTCTGAAAATCTCCGACAATGAAATTCAGTGGCTGACGGGAAGGGCCGATTATACGGAAGGTGTGAACTGGCTGAACGGAAAATACCATATTCCACTGATTCTTGTTTCTATGGGGAAAGAAGGAAGCCGTGCGTATTATCAGGGGAAGATGGTAGAGGCGGCGCCTTTTCTCAGAGAGGATACGGTGGAAACGACCGGCGCCGGCGATACTTTCTGCGGATGTGTGCTTCATTATCTACTGGAGCATGATATTGAGAATCTGGAAGAGGATGGTCTGCGGGAAATGCTTCATTTTGCGAACTGCGCAGCATCACTTATTACAACAAGGAAGGGCGCTCTGCGGGTAATGCCTTCTAAAGAAGAAATTGATCTTGTACGGCAGAATTGAAAAAATCGTTGAGAAAGAGGGTAATGAGCCGATAGGAATTCCTATCGGTTCATTACCCTCTTTTGGCATGTATTTTTGCCGCAATGCTTTTCAATTTTAGGATTGACATATCTGTCTAATTGCATTAGACTATTATTGTCTAACGCGATTAGACAATAATAGTCTGTTAGAAATTTTCAACCGAGCTTGTTCGGTTTACGCAGCGGTTTGTGCCTGATGGCCTAAAATCGCAGGCTGAGAAAGGGTATGGTCTAAAAATGGAACAATACAAATTAGGGGAAATGGAACAGCGTTTTGCGGAGTTGATATGGGAGAATGCACCGATTGCGTCAGGACAGCTGGCCAAATTGTGCGAAACGGCCTTTGGCTGGAAGCGGACGACGGCTTATACGATGTTAAAGCGGCTTTGTGACAGAGGAATCTTTTCCAATGCAAAAGGCGTTGTTACCGTGGTGATGACGAGGGCGGAATTTCAAGCGGCGCAGGGAGAACAGTTCATCAATGAGAATTTTAACGGTTCGCTGCCGCAGTTTCTGCTCGCCTTTTCCAGAAGGAAAAAACTGAACGAAAAGGAAGTGGCACAGTTAAAGAAAATGATAGAAGAATATGAGGAAGGAAAGGAGTTATGATGTAATATGGAACAGATCTTTATCAGAATCCTGAATATGAGCCTTACTGCGGGCATTGTGATTTTGCTGGTTGTTTTTCTCAGACTTTTTTTGAAGAGACTGCCGAAAGCGTTTTCCTATCTTTTGTGGGCGGTCGTGCTTTTTCGTCTGCTCTGCCCGATTTCTTTTTCCTCTGCAGTCTCTTTGCTCGGCGTTTTAAAAATGTCTTCCACGGGACAGGGGCAGATAGATTATATTCCTGAAAATATCGGCGTGATGGAGCAGCCGGCGGTGGTTCTGCCGGTTCCTGCCGCGGCGGATGCCGTAAACGCGGTTCTGCCGCAGGCGGCTGTGGAAAATTCTGCCAACCCGATGCAGGTCATCCTGTTGATCGGAATGTATATATGGATGTCAGGTATTTTAATCATGATAATTTATGCCGTGACGGCATACTTAAAACTGCATCGCAAATTAAAGACAGCCGTAAAGGAGAAGGACAATATTTATTATGCTTCCGATATAACGACGCCTTTTGTCTGCGGCCTTTTTTCTCCACGAATTTATCTTCCGGAAAAGCTGGCGGATGGTTCGGGTGTTTTGGGGGAACGGGAGAAACAGTATATTTTGCTGCATGAACAGATTCATATTAAGCGGCGGGATTATTTCTGGAGGTTTATCAGTTTTCTTGCGCTTGTCATTCATTGGTTCAATCCTTTGGTCTGGCTTGCTTTTTTCCTGAGCGGAAGGGATATGGAAATGTCCTGTGATGAAGCGGTGATACGAAAACTCGGGAGCGATGTGAAGAAGGAATATTCCGCTTCCCTGCTGGCGCTTGCATCCGGCAGGCGTATCGTGCTTGATATTCCGCTCGCTTTCGGTGAAGGAGAGACCGGTAGCAGGATCAAAAACGTGCTTCGTTATAAAAAGCCCGCCCAAATAGCGATTGGTGCAGCATTGATCGTTTGTATTATTGCAATCATTGTTTTGGCGGCGAATCCAAGAGCCGACAGACAGACGGCAGACCAGAATCAGAATGGCACAGCGGGAGAGGGGACGGAAGCTGGTGAGAGCGTTACGGCCGGAAGTGAAGCGATGGATATCTATTATGGCATCGTTTCCGATGTGGAAAATGGGCCGCGGAAAATCGTTACGATTCCAGGGCTTGGCGATGTGGAGATACCGGAGGCGGAAGAGGTCTATCCTTATATTGAAATCGAAGAATTTAATGGACCGGAAACGGGAGATTTGATAGAGATTTCTTTCCGGAAGGAAAGCGGAATTTCCCTTCAGGAAACCTATCCCGCAGTTTTTGCCGGCCCTGCAAAGAGCATTATCGTAATGGGACAGGGCTTTCGGCTCCAGCCTGCGGATGCCGGAAGGTATCGGTTCACCATTCCCTGGGGGCTCGTACAGGAGGCGGAAGAAGGGGATATGCTGGAAATCTATCGTTATGACCATTATGATCATTACGATGTCGCGGAGAATGGACAGGAGAGGGAGCTTGTAGCCTCGGTGCCGGTCTTGTCCGTGGATGTTGACAATTATGATGTGTGGGTAGAATTATCTGCGGATGAAGTCAATACTTTTCTGGCAGGATTCGGGCGGGGCATCGCCTGTGAGATTGCCGGAAAAGAAGAGAATGCGGCGGACCCGGGCGAACAGATTGCAGAATTGTCTGCCGCACAGCTTTCTGGTGAGAACATTGCGGACGGCACATATCGCGTGTATGTCCGTTCTTTATCCCGCAGCGCGCGGGGAATTGACCGCTATATGGTGGAAGATATGGAAGACGGCGCGGAACAGCCGCTTTTGGCCTTTTCGGAGGAATGTAAGTTTTATGTGAATCGAGAAATGGACAGTCTGCGCTATGAAAATGTTTCTTTTGAAGAACTCGCCGATTTGACCGGGGAAGCATTTTCTTATATGAATCCGCCTTTTCTTTTGACCTTTCAAGACGGTCTGGTGACGGAGGCGATTTTGGAGAATTATTACGGAAGCGGCATTTCTTATGCGTCCTTGCCGCCGGATATATGGTATGAGCATATTCAGGAGATAACGGGACTTTCTGAGGAAGAGGTGCTTACGGCTTATTATATGCTGGAAACGGATATATGGGCGGATATCGGCGCCGAAGAGGGCTTTGAGCATATTCAGGTATACGCCGGTAATATTGGGGACGGCGAAAGCGGTATCGTCCGCGTTCAAAATGCGGCGGGCGAAACGTTATGTACCGTGTCAGCAAATATTTCCCGCGCGGGGTGGAACAATATTTATCTGGGAAATTTTGGAAGCCGGGACGGGAGAGCGTTCCTCATGGCGGTCCATATCGAAGACAGGGTGGATTACGGAGAATACGACTATTATGTATTTTGTCTGTCAGAAGACGGAGAGATAAGCCAGCTTGCGGGATCTTCCTTTACCTTTGACAACAGGAGTATTCCGTATGACGATGCCTTGTTACGGGAATGGACAGAAAATCTGGGAGCCTATATGGAAACATGTGAACTGCTGCTCAGTACGCAGGATGGCGTGCTCCGTACGGAAGCGGAGAGGGAGGAAGAAGCAGAAAGGTATTCTTATGAAACGCTGCGGCGGCAGTAGAGGGGATGTAAGATGCCGGTCACAGTTCGAGGAGCCCCCGGTCAGCGCATGCGAGGCTAAATTATCATAGACTTTGCAGCGCGTTTATGGTATACTAAACATATCTGGATAACCGTTTTTTCATAATCGGGAGCTGATATTATGCCAAATATCAGTTTAGAAATTACACAAAAGGCGATGGAAGATTTTAGAAAAATTCAAGAGTATATGTTGCTTGCAAAGGAAGAAAAATATTGATGAAATCAAAGAGTAATTGAACAGAAAGAAATAAACGGGGCGTAAGTCTATGATAGATGGCTTACGCCTTTATCTGTCATATAAGACATCGCGGCGGCGATTGTTTATTCAAGAAAAAATAGAAGAAGCAGAAAGGAACAGGGGTACAAACATGAATGGACAGGTAAAAGAATTGAGCATGATGCAGAAGATCGTAACGAGCGATTCCGTTACATTGTATTGGGATAAGCCGGAGAACCTGCCGGAAGATGCGGTCTATCAGATCGTCTGTAACGGAAAAGAGACGGGCACGACGGATAAGACACATTTTACGGTAGACGGCCTTATGGCGGAAACAGAATATACGATGGAAGTCAGACTTTTGACCGGAGCGGTAAAAGAGGAGCGTACCTGCGCAGCCTCGGAAACGCTTGTCATAAAAACGGGCCGGGCAAAAAAACGGATTGATATTACGAAAGCGCCTTATTCCGCCGTCGGAGACGGGCAGACCATGAATACTGAGGCGATTCAGCGGGCAATCGATGACTGTACGGAAACGGATGCGGTCTATTTCCCGGCAGGTACATTCATGACGGGTGCGCTCCGGCTGCACAGCGATATGGAACTGTATCTTGAAAAAGATGCCGTTCTGCAGGGGACGGACAGGCCGGAGGATTATCTTCCAAGAATCAGGAGCCGTTTTGAAGGAACGGAGATGGAGTGCTACAGCAGTCTGCTTAACATGGGGGAACTCGACCATGAGAGCGGCTATAACTGTCATAATGTCGTTATCCGGGGAAAAGGGACAATTGCGAGCGGCGGTGTGACGCTTGCCAAGCGCGTCATTGTTTCGGAGCGGGAGCGGTTAAAGGAATATCTGGCATCTCTTGGTGATAAGATCAAAGAATGTGAATCAAAGGATACCATACCCGGCAGAGTGCGGCCGAGGCTGATTAATATCAGCAATTCCCAGAATGTTATCATTTCCGGTGTTACACTGAAAAACGGTGCGAGCTGGAACGTACATATGATTTATTCTGACCATGTGGTGACGAACGACTGCACTTTTTATTCGGAAGGCGTCTGGAACGGCGACGGCTGGGACCCGGATTCTTCTACGAATTGTACGATTTTCGGATGCACTTTTTTTACGGAAGATGATTGTGTCGCAATCAAATCCGGTAAGAACCCGGAGGGAAATATCATTAACAGGCCGAGCAGAGGAATCCGTATTTTTGACTGCATCAGTTCTTTTGGACACGGTATTATCATCGGCAGCGAGATATCGGGCGGCATCGAGGATGTCCGGATTTGGGACTGCGATGTAAAAAGCGCCCTGTGCGGTATCGAAATCAAAGGGACGAAGAAGCGCGGCGGCTATGTGCGGAATGTTCATATCAGAGACTGCAAGGCGGCCAAGATCATGTTCCATTCCGTAGGCTATAACGACGATGGGATTCCGGCAAAGACGCCGCCTGTTTTCGAAAACTGTACCTTTGAAAATATTGAAATCGGTGGGGAAATTCTGGAAGTGGACAGAACGTGGTCGCACGATACGGCTGTCATTCTGCACGGCTTTGAGGAGCCGGGGTACGCCGCAAAGAACGTGGTATTCCGCAATATTACGATTGTTGGCCGTGGGAAGAACATCGAGCAGCAGTTTTCCCTGAAAAACTGCGAGGGAATCACGCTTGAGAATATCCGGTGTCTGTAAGTGAAAACAGCAGTTCGGCGGCCGGAGCGGGGCAGCGCAGCGCATAGTTCCTGCGGAGACCCTTG
>CAMWXB010000007.1 GCA_947178125.1 uncultured Lachnospiraceae bacterium
ATGAAGAGGCGGAGAAAGAAATCCGGAAAGCAATAGAACTGGAGCCGGAAAACGCAGAGTATTATAGTGTGCTTACAATTTTCTTGGGAATTCTGGGGCGCTATGAGGAAGCGTTGAATACAGGTGAAAAAGCGGTGGAATTGGAACCAGATAATGCAAAGTATCATTATGATGTTGGAAGAAGCCTGCAAGCTCTGGGGCGCTGTGAGGAAGCATTGGAGGCAAAGCGGAGGGCGGTGGAACTGGAACCCGGTAATGCACTCTATCATGGTGCGATGAGTAATCAACTGCTTATTTTGAGACGATGTAATGAGGCACTGGAAGAAGCAAGGAAAGCGGTGGAACTGGAACCAAAAAACGCTCAATACCGTAACGAACTTGGATTAGCATTTATGGGATTGGGGCGTGAGAAAGAAGCGGAGAGAGAAATCCGGAAAGCGATCAGGCTGAAGCCGGATAATGCGGCGTATCATCTTCAGCTTGGAATAGTTCTTCATTTTATGGGGCGAAATGAAGAAGCGAAGAAAGAAATGCGGAGAGCAATAAAGATGGAATCGAAAAACCAGATTTATAAAGAAATGTTTGTAGAACTGTGGCATATCCAGCCTTAATGAAGGATACAGGACACAGACCGTGTCCTGTATCATCCTTTCCGAAACAACTTCCGAAACTGCATCGGCGTCATTCCCGTATTGCGCTTGAAACTGTCGCTGAAATAGGAATGGCTGGAAAATCCGGCCTCGCTCGCGATTTCCGTCATGCTCAGTTCGGAATCCGCCAGCAATTTTTGCGCGAACGTAATCTTTTCATTGATGACGAAATCAGAAAAAGACGTTTGCAAATGATTGATAAAGATTTTAGACAGGTAAGAGGAAGAGATATTAGCCTGTCTTGCGGTTTCTTCTAAAGAAGGGCTTTCGCGCAGGTGTGTTTTGATATAGATGATGGCATCGGCAAGGCAGTCGTGTTTCCTTTCCAGGTGGACAGCGTTGACGCCGCCGATAATGCGCTCTCTCATACAAAGGATGATCAGTTTGTTCAGGAGGCCCTTCAAGAGAAGTTCTGAATACTTATTATAACAATTCCATTCTTTTTCCATGTCGTTTAAAATGGCAAGAACGCTGGCCTGTGTGCTTTTCTCAAGATGGACGACATGTTCTGCGCAGAGTTCGTTATAGTTTTCGATGCCGATGGTCTGGAACAGGTCATCCACCATGGAATCCGTAAATTTGATCAGGATATGTTCATAAGGCTCATTGGCAATAAAACTGCTGCGGCGGTATACATATCTTGGGATAAAGATGATATCGCCCGCCTGTGCGATTGCCGTAAAGGTCGGTGAATAAATCAACCGTTCGCCGCTTATCATATAAGAAATGCCGTAAAAATCGGTATAGGCCTCTGCCACAGGCATTTCATAGTGCGGCTGGCGGCAAATGTGATCATAATTAAATTGATATCCGGGCTTTAATGGAAGCGGCATTGTTGCTTACCTTTCCTTTCTTTCGTTGTTGAACAGTGCTTTCATTCTATTTATACGATCTTCTGAATTGCAGCGGGGTGCTTCCTGTCACCCGCTTAAAACAGTCACTGAAGTAAGTATTGCTGGAAAATCCTGCCTGCTTTGCGATTTCTTCCATCGTTAAGTCGGAACTTGCGAGAAGCTTCTGTGCATGCAGGATTTTCTCATTTAAAAGGAACGCCGAATACGGTGTATGCAGATGGCTGATAAATATTTTTGAAAGATACGAGGCGGAAATATTGGCATAATCCGCGGTTTCTTTCAGGGAAGGACTCTCCTGTAAGTGCGCTTTGATATATTCTATCGCATTGAAAAGACATACGTTCTTCTGCGGGTCAGGCGTCGGTTCTATTTCGCCGATGTAGTGTTCTTTCAGGCAAAAAATGATCAGTTTGTGAAGCAGACCTTTCAGAAGGATTTCTGAGTATTCGTTATAGGAATTCCATTCCTGTTCTATTTCTGAAAGAATCGAGCGGACAAATTCCTGTTCCTGGCTGTTCAGATGGATATTGGCCGGGTGGTCTATAAAGTAATCGTTAAAATTGTCCACGTCCAGAATGGGGAGCAGGCCTGCTACCATATTGTCTGTAAATTTTAAATGGATATGCTCCCGTGGTCTGTCTGATATATACGATGAACGGTAGTAACGATATTTGGGTGCAAAATTCATATCGCCTTCGCGCAGAATCGTAGTACATTCCGTAGAATAGACGAGACAGTCACCACTCGTCAGGAAAGAGAGGCCGTAAAAATCCGTATATGCTTCCGCGGCGTTCATTTCAAAAAAGGGCGGGTGCCAGATGCGGGCGTAGTTGAAATTGTATCCATTTTTTAGTGGAAGCGGCATGGCGCTCATCCTTTCCGACAGATATTGTTTCGCAACCGATTATACCACAATCAAAAATGTGGGTAAATGTCAGAAAACTGAAAAAATGAAATAAGTGGATTTCAATCAAGAAGAAATGATGTATTGATAGTGTTAAAATAAGTATCATAGCAATATCAGAATAAAAAGACAGGGAGAAATGAAGGATGAGTGGAGAGGAAAAGGAAATGAAATGGATGATCTGTCCTGTCTGCCATGGAAAAACGAGATTAAAGCTGCGAAAAGATACGGTCATTCATAATTTTCAACTGTATTGTCCCAAATGCAGACAGGAGAATTTGATTAATGTGAAAGATTTTCAGGTTGAGGTTGTCAACATATTAAAATAATAATGAATTTAATAATGAAATAATGATTTTAAATTAAATTTCAGATTTGAAAAGAGCCAGACGCAAAGACGAAGAGCCAGACGCAAAGACGCAGAGCCGGTGAGTTCCGAATACCAGATTCGGATTTCACCGGCTTTCGCCTTATATAAATTACATTTTTCAAAATTTTTTTAAGGAGGAAAAAAATGAAAAAGAATCAGAAGTTTATTGCACTCGGCCTTGTGGCTGCCATGGCAATGTCAACCGTTGCCTGTGGTAATCAGTCATCGGGCGAAACACCGCAGCCGGAGACGGAGACACAGACACAGACTCCCGCAGAGCCTGCGGCGGACACACAGGCAGAAGCGGAGCCTGCACCTGAGGAATCCGCGGCGGAACCTGCCGCAGAAAGTGACGGTTCCTATGAAAATTGCACGCTGACCATTTCCTGGTGGGGCGGAGATTCCAGACACGAAGCGACGCTGGCGGCAATCGATGCGTTCAAGGAAAAATATCCGGGCATCGAAGTAGAAGCGACCTATGGCGCATGGTCCGGCTGGGAAGATTCAATGGCAACGATGTTCGCAACGCAGACAGCGCCGGATATCAATCAGGTCAACTGGAACTGGCTGGAAGCTTACAGCGCGGACGGAAGCGCGTTTTTAGATTTGAATCAGGTTTCAGATGTATTGGATTTGAGCCAGTATGATCAGGGCGCGCTCGACCAGTGCGTTGTTGCAGGCGAATTACAGGCGATTCCGGTATCCATGACGGGAAGGATTTTCTACTGGAACAAGACAACTTTTGATAAAGCGGGCATTGGGACACCGACAACATTGGAAGAACTGATGGCAGCAGGCGAAACATTCAAAACGGTACTGGGCGATGAGTATTACCCGCTTACGCTCGGTGAGTATGACCGTATGATTCTGATGGTATATTATCTGGAATCCGTCTATGGCAAGGCATGGGTAGAGAATGGCGAACTTCAGTATACATCTGAAGAGGTTCAGGCGGGCCTTGAATTTATTCAGTCATTAGAGGATGCTCATGTAATACCTTCTATTCAGACGATCACCGGTGATGGTGCGGAATCGCTGGACAAGAATCCCAAATGGATGAACGGTACATATGCGGGTATCTTTGAGTGGGATTCTTCCGCAAGCAAATTCAATGCAGCATTAGAAGAAGGTCAGGAGTTCATTGTCGGCGATTATCTGCCGGATATGGGAGATTATCAGGGAGGATTCTCTAAAGTATCCCTTGGTTTTGCTATTTCAGAGACTTGCGCTCATCCTAAGGAAGCGGCAATGCTTTTGAACTTCCTTTTAAATGAGGACGAAGGAACGACGATCATGGCTTCCGAAAGAGGAATTCCGTTGAGCACGGCGGCACTGGCAAATTGTCAGGCACAGGGGCTGTTGAATGAGACAGTTGCAGAAGCGAACGGCAAAGTACTTGCATGGGTGGATTATCCGCTCGATTCTCAATTTGAGGCCGCAGCGCTGAAAAGTTCGGACGGTGTTTATTACGATGTGATGGCAGGACTCAGCTATCAGGACTACAGCATCGAAGAAGCGGCGGAAGTGTTGATTGACGGCGTGAATGAGGCGCTTAGCAAATAACGTAAGAAGTGTGAGAAGAAGTTCTAAAGACGTCTCGCCATAGGACGAGACGTCAAGAACTTCTACGGTCCGCCTTGTGAAAGATTTATGCCGCTTGGGGCGGCAGAAGGAGAAGGTCTATGGGAAAAAATAAATTTCTGAAAAGAAATGTGGGTTTTTTGTTTATACTGCCATGGCTGATTGGTTTTCTTGTGTTTAAATTGTATCCGTTCGCTGCATCATTATATTACAGCTTTACGGATTATCAGCTTTTTGAGGGAATCACGAAATATACAATGGAGAATTATGTGGATATCTTTACGACGCCGAAGATTGTAAAGGCGCTGAAGGTCACTTTTCAATATTCTTTCATGACGGTGCCGTTAAAACTGGTAGCGGCTCTGTTCATCGCCTATATCCTGAATTTTAAGATCAAAGGCGTTAATTTTTTCCGTACCGCATATTATATCCCTTCCATTCTGGGCGGAAGCGTGGCTATCGCCGTTCTCTGGAAGGCAATTTTTAAGGATGACGGTCTGTTGAATACGCTGCTTGGATTTTTTGGCGTAAACGGGCCGAGCTGGCTGAGCGACCCTTCATATGCGCTGTTCGTTATCTGTCTTTTGCGTGTGTGGCAGTTCGGTTCGGCGATGGTCATTTTCCTGGCTGCATTAAAAGGTGTGCCGGAAGAATTGTATGAAGCGGCATCCATTGAGGGTGCGGGAAAATGGAAGCAGTTTTTCTCAATCACGGTACCATTGATCACACCGATCATTTTCTACAATCTGGTCACACAGATCTGTCAGGCTTTTCAGGAGTTCAACGGGCCGTATATCATTACACAGGGAGGGCCGAGAAATTCTACAACACTGATATCGCTTTTGATTTATAACAGTGCCTTTAAGAACTATGAGATGGGCATGGCAAGTGCGATGGCGTGGGTATTATTCATTATTCTGATGGTATTTACCGTAATTGCTTTCCTGAGTCAGAAATACTGGGTCTACTATTCGGATGAGGAAGGGAGATAGGAGATGGCGACTTTCACAAAGAAAATGGATAAAAGAAATCTCTCGATGGAGAGGAAGAGAAAGCTGAGTGATTTTGTCAGATATCTGGTGCTGATCGCGGTCGGTCTCGTGATGGTCTATCCTCTTCTGTGGATGATTGGGGCCACGTTCAAAAACAACGTGGAAATCTTTTCGGGAATCGGCCTGATTCCGAAAAATCCGACGCTCGACGGCTACCGGAATGCCATGAAAAGCTATGGCGGGGATATCAACATATGGAAGGCCATGCTGAATACTTATTCTTATGTTCTTCCGAAAGTACTCTTTACTTTGATATCGGCAACTATAACTGCCTATGGTTTCGGGCGTTTTAAGTTCATCGGCCGGGGCGCATTGTTCGCAATCTTGATGTCAACGCTGTTTTTGCCGCAGGTCGTGCTGAACGTTCCGCAGTTCATCCTTTTTACAAAACTTGGATGGGTGGATTCAAAGCTTTATCTGCCGTTGATCGTACCGACGATGTTCGCGACCGATACTTATTTCGTATTTATGCTCGTCCAATTCATGCGGAATATTCCGAAGGAACTGGAAGAAGCGGCCAAAATAGACGGTTGTAATGTGGTACAGACGCTGATTTCAGTCATCGTGCCGATGCTGATGCCGGCGCTCGTTTCCTGTGCGCTGTTCCAGTTCATGTGGTCTTCCAATGACTTTATGGGGCCGCTTCTGTATGTTAAGACACCGGCAAAATATCCGGCAGCAATTTTTGTAAAACTGTCGATGGATGCGGATAACGGTTTTGAGTGGAACCGTGTTCTGGCAACCTCGCTGATTTCAATTGTTCCTTCGCTCGTTATTTTCTTTCTGGCGCAGGATCAGTTCGTGGAAGGAATTGCGGCGGGAGGCGTCAAAGGCTAGGGCGAAAAGAAAATCTAACACTCGCGTCAATGGACGCTTCGCGAAGATTTTCTACGGTTCCGCTCTGCGGAACCTTTTTCGCCCGAAAGAATGCCCGGAAAGCGGGCATTTTTTCTGCGGAGACTGGCATATCCTGGGATTTGAGCCTGGATTTCTGTTGAAATTTGAGTGACTGCAGAGCGGCGGTGTGGAAGAGATCGAAAGCCGGCGGATGCAGGAGCGGATTTGTATGTGAGGGGGGATAGAAGTGCTGAGTCGGATTTTTAATGTGGACAATGCGGTCTTTCGGTTTTTCAATACGGTGGGATATATCTGGTGGCTTCATGTTTTGTGGCTTTTGTGTTCGCTTCCGGTCATTACGCTGGGAGCGTCTACAACTGCGCTCTGCTATAGCTGCATGAAGCTTCATCGCAAAGAGGGATATGCGACCCGGAATTTTTTTCATTCCTTCAGAGAAAATTTCGGACAGTCCACGATTTTATTTCTGTTTTTTCTGTTTACCGGCGGTATTTTGCTGTTCGATCTGATACTATGCGGGCAGCTTGATCTTGCGGCGGGCAGGTTTATCCGATATGGAGCGATAGCTTTGCTGATACCGTATAGCATGACGCTGTTATATGCTTTTGCGGTGCAGGCAAGATTTGTCAATCCGCCGGGAAAGACTTTGCGGTATGCTTTTTTCGTGGCGGGGAGATATTTTAAGTATACCTTTCAGATGATTCTGGTGGTGGCAGCGGTGCTGTACCTGAATACGACGATCGTGCTGGTCAATTTTCTGACATTGTCGATTGGCGTCGGGATAGTCATGTATATCCTGGCGTTGTATTATGATAAAATTTTCACGGAGTTGATAGAGGGCTCCCAAGAACCATCAGCAGAGCGCCGATCATAATGCAGAAATCCGAGATATTAAAAACAATGTTCCGGATCGCTTTGTTTTTTACCGGAAAACTTACATAGTCCACGACATAATGCCGGCGCATCCGGTCGTAAGTGTTGCTGTATGCGCCGCCAAGCAAAAGCGCAAGTCCGCTTTTTAAAAGCCGGCTTCCCCGAAAACTGAAAGTCACGAGAAAAAGAACGGTCATGGCCAGTGTCAATGCGATGGACAAAATTGCCACAAAGCCGCTCTTTTTTTCGCCCATATTCAAAAAAGCGCCTTTGTTGTGGTGCTTCCGAAGAAGCAGGCGTCCGCGTCCGATTTTTTTTGTTTCCCCTTCCGGGATTTTTTTCTCTATCAGATTCTTAATTCCCATATCCAGAAAGAAAATGCCGGCGGCAATCAGTGCATAGATCATAGAGGGTGCTCCTTTTTGGTAATTTTTATAAAAACTCCATATTGATTGACTTTTTGGTGAATCCATAATCCGTATACATTTTATAGGCAGCTTCATTTTTGGCATTTACCTGTAATTCAATTCCGTCATAACCCTTCTGAAGCTTTAATTCTTTAAGAAAGTCGAAGAAAGCATGCCCGATTCCTTTTCCACGATAATCCTTGTCAACTGCCATGGAGTCAACAAAAATAGTATTCCTTGTTACCAGATTAGAAGCTTCTGCATGACGGTATATAATAAATAAAATACCCGCGATAATTCCTTCATATTCTGCAACAAAAAAAGTTTTATCTTTGACCGCCTGCTCATAGACTTCCAAAGGCAGCACGGTTTCATTATATTTATATATATCCGGGCGCCAGTCAATGTGCATCTGCTGAACCTGTTTCATGATTGCTGATATTTGTTTATATTCGTCCAATCTCGAATTTCTAATGTAAATCTCCATTATTTATAAATCTCCATTATTGTTGTTCTTCCTCTGGCTTGTTGTGTTCACTCTTATTTGCCAAAGCGGCATGTCCGGTTTCCATTCCTATCCAGAAAGCAAAAAAATGTATGGCGAACACGATCCATAGAGGTCTGTCATTAAAATTTTCGATCAAAGAAGTTAAATAAAAGTGATTCCATGTCACGGAGTCGCATATCCATGAAACGACAGGAAAGAGCATGACCGTTAAAAAGGAGCATAGAAGAGATATGGCGATTCGCTGGAGTATTTTGTCAAAGCTTCCTCTCCGCGATACGGCATCGCCGATCAGGTAAACGATAATAAACCAGGTCGGTACGATCACCAACAGCATTGGAAGAACCAGGAAAAGCAAGAGGGACATAACGGGTACAGCGAAAAAAAGGATACAGCCTGTTGCGAGCAGTCCCCAGTAAATCCCAAATGGCATTAGCGCTTTCATCATAGAACTCTCCATTCCTGCTCCGGTAGTTTTCGGCATAAAATACAATCTGCCGCATCTGCATAACGTTGGCATATTAAGTCTGCGTGACGCTGGCATATTAAGCCTGCGTCTATTATAACATATACCGAAACAGAAAGTAAGACCTTGACTTTGAAATATTACAGATGTAAGATTAATGGGAGAAACTTATGGAAGAAGGAAGGAAAAAGATGCGGTTAAGCAAAAGAATCCTGCTTTTGGCGGCGTTCATTTCCGGCATTTCGTATCCGGGCAGATGCGGCAGCATGACAGGAGCGGGAAATGCGAAGATGGCTGAGCTTATGGCGGATGGGATGGCGGCCGGAGAAACGGCGGCTGAAACAGTGGAGGCGGAGCGTGTTTCTGCAGTTTATTGTGCCGTTTATGAGGAGGCGATGCGGACGAATACGACGGGCAGTCTGGATATGATGCGGAAAATAATCGCTGAATTGGGAAAGGGGGGTTATGCGGCGGTCGATAGCGATAATCAGGTGGATATGGTCAATCCGGAATTGGTCCTGCGTTTTTGTGAGGCGGTGGAAGATGCGGAGATGGCAAAGCTGACAGTCATTGTACCTGCCCGTCTGGGCAGCTTTGTGAAATATGACTTTGAGACAGAAAAGGGAGATGTGTATATCCTCAGGGGGTATTATCAGTATGAAAACGGATATATGCAGAACAGGAGCACGGCCATTTATTCTGCCGATGCGTGGCAGTATACGGAAGAGGGATATCTGTTATTTGAGGGAAGTTATTATACGGCAGAATCTTATGTGCTCGTATGCAGCGATGAGCCGGAATATGCCGCATTCAGGACAGCGCCGTTAGAAGAAAAATGCCGGGAACTGAATCGAAAGTATATTCTCCCGGCCGGTTATCAAATGAATGAACTGTTTTTGACGGATTGGAGCGAGGAAGATTTTGCGGGCATCGATTTTTATGATCTGTTTGACGTGTTGTATGAGGAAGTGAATGGACGGTGCAATCCCTATAAAATGGATGAGAATCCAAACGTAGGAACGATTTATCAGATACCGGCAGAAGAATTTGAAGGCGTTATCATGCGGTATTTCGAGATAGACCAGGAAACGCTCCGTTCCCGGACGAGCTACCTGCCACAGGAAAAGGCATACGAATACAGGCCGAGGGGATTTTACGAACTGGGTTACACCAATATTCCATATCCGGAAGTGGTGGATTATGAAGAGAAGCCGGATGGAACGATTGAACTGATCGTGAATGCCGTATTTCCTTATGAAAAAACGGCCAAAGCTTACTCCCACAAAGTTGTGGTCAGGCCATTACAGGACGGCGGATTTCAATATGTATCCAACGAAAAGCTGGCGCCGGAAGAGGATTATCGTATCTGGTGGTATTCCGAACGTCTGTCGGAAGAAGCGTGGAAAGAGACTTATGGAGACCAGATTAAAGTTTTCCGATGAAAAACATCAAAAAAGAGCGCCGCTGTGGTGACGCTCTTCTGCAGTATTTTCCAGAATAATGAACACGGTATTACTGTGTGATGACCGTTCCGCTTTTGCCTTTGATGGCATCGGATACGGTGGAAAGGGAGGTGATCAGGACGCTTCCTTCCGGTACGGCTTCCAGATAGGTGATAGCTGCCTCAATCTTGGGAAGCATCGTGCCTTTTTCAAATTCCCCTTTTGCGATGTAATCCTTTGCTTCCGCAACGCTCATATGCTCGATGGGCGCCTGGTCTTCTTTGCCGAAGTTCCGGTAAACATAGGGAACACTCGTCAGAATAATCAGTTCGTCTACTTTCAGATCGCCTGCCAGTTTGCCGGCGATGGAGTCTTTTTCAATGACGGCGGATGCGCCTTTTAATACATGATTCTGCTCAATAACGGGAATACCGCCGCCGCCGCAGGCAATTACGACCTGACCGGCATCTGCAAGAGTGCGGATAGCGTCAATTTCTACGATATCAATCGGTTTAGGTGCGGCAACGACACGCTGGAACCCCTTACCGGGGTTTTCGATTACATAGTTTCCTTTTTTGATTTCCGTTTCGGCATCTTCTTTGGACATGTATCTTCCGATGACTTTAGTCGGTTCATAAAATGCTTCATCGTAAGGGTCCACGGTCACCTGTGTTAAAATTGTGCTGACAGGTTTGGAGATACCGCGGGCAAGCAGCTCCGTACGCAGAGTATTCTGAATATCATAGCCGACATAGCCCTGGCTCATTGCAGAGCAGACACACATTGGTGCGGGCGTGTAATCAATGTAGACACGGCGCAGCTCGGTCATGGCTTTGTGAATCATGCTGACCTGCGGGCCGTTGCTGTGCGTGATCGTCAGCTGGTAATCGGCTTCTACCAGATCGGCAAGCGCTTTTGCGGTTATTTTCACGGCATCCCACTGTTCCATTGTGGTATAGCCCAATGCTTCATGTCCAAGAGATACAACGACCTTCTTTTTGCTCATAATATATCCATGCCTTTCTCTTATTTGCTGATTCCTATTAAAGATGTTCCCATTATAACAAAAATGCAGGAAGTTGGCAAGGCTGTGCGGGGAAGATTAGGTTGACAGTCCTTTCCGAAATGGAGTAATATTAAAATAGAGTTTTAGCTATAGGATAGCAGCACTGTTGGGAAAACGGGAAGGGGCTACATGGGGGATAAAAAATTACAAAATATGTCACTCGATCAGATCAAATCCATTATGGATGTGATACAGATGTCTTCCGAAGCATATCTGTATATTCTGGATCTTGATTCCGATATCTATATGATTCCGGAAAAACTGACGGAACGGGTCGCACTGGACTCCACGCGGATCGAGCATTGTACGGAAGCTTTGAAGTCGGTCATCCATCCGTCCGATTATCAAATGGTAGTAGATGATATTGCCAGATGCGCTTCGGGCGAGCAGGACGGGCACGACCTGGAATACCGCTGGCTAAGCAGGGACAACAGGGTCATGTGGATAAGCTGCCGCGGAACGGTCGTTACCGGCGCGGACGGGAACAAGCTGCTCGTGGGAAAAATTACGGAGCTTGGCAGAAAGGCTAAGGCCGATAATGTGACCGGACTTCGCAGAGAGACAAGATTTCGGCTGGATGCGGAAGAAATCCTGCGGGACAGGCCGGAGTCCATCCGGTACTGTATGCGGATCGGTATTGATAATTTTAAAGAGATCAACGAAAAAGACGGCGTGGAAGCCGGTGACGAGATTCTTTATAAAATGTCGAAATGTATTACAGACGTGGTCTTGGATGGTGTTGATGTTTACCGCCTTGTAGCCGATGAATTTATGATCATGGATTCGGTTTCAGACCCCGGTGAAGACCCGAGGAAAATCTACAGGCAGATTTGTGCCAAGGTGGCAGAGGTCGTGCGGGAGAATGACTACAGCCGGTTCTATACTGTTTCTGCGGGCGTTCTTTATAAGGATTTTGCCGGAAAGAACAGCGACGAACTGATGCGGCTTTCGGAATTTGCCTTGAATGAGGCGAAGCGCAGAGGAAAGAATCAGGTGGCGCTTTTTTGTCAGGAAGATTATGATAAATATCTGGAACAATTGGATATCCGAAAAGAATTAAGACGGGATATAGCCAATGATTTTCGTGGTTTTCGAGTATATTATCAGCCTATCGTAGATGCGGATACCTATCAGGTGGTCGGTGCGGAAGCGCTTCTTCGGTGGAAGAGCGAAAAGTATGGAAATGTTTCGCCGGCGGTCATGATTCCGATCATGGAGGAAAGCGGCCTGATCATTCCGGTAGGACGTTATGTCTTGTGGGAAGCTGCCAGAATGTGCAGAAAATGGCAGGCAGTCGTTCCGAGATTTCATGTCAATGTGAATTTATCCTATGTACAGGTGCATAAAAGCGATTTGATGAATGATGTCGTCCAGTGTATCAAAGAAGTCGGGATTACACCGGACAGTCTTGTTCTGGAATTGACGGAGAGCGGCTATATCGAAACGGATAACCGTATTCAGGAGTTATTCCGGGATTTAAAGGAGAGAAAGATCAATCTCGCTATCGATGATTTTGGTACGGGCTATTCTAATATGCGTTATCTGAAAGAAATTGAAGCCAAGACGATAAAATTGGACAGAAGCTTTGTTTTGCAGGCATTGCAGAATGATTATGACTATACGATCATTTGTCATTTGATCGATATGATACACAGCGTGGGTTCCACCGTGTGTATGGAAGGGATTGAGTATACACACGAACTGGAGAAAATGAAACAGGCGGGACCGGATATGATTCAGGGCTTTCTGTTCGGAAGGCCGGCGCCTGCTGAAGAATTTGAAGACAGTTTTATCACAAATTCTCCCTGATGCGGATGTCAATATCTACATAATTGTACTCTGCCTGCGGGGACTCTCCTGTTGTCAGATGGGCAAACAGAATATCAAGGGGTTTAGAACCCTGTAATAAGGGCTGTTGGCAGATAGTTGCTGCGATCAGTCCTTTTTTGATCAGTTCTTTTGTTGTTTCCACCATATCGTAGGTGAATATTTTAATGTCATACTGACGGCCGGATGCGATAACGGCGCGACAGCCGCCGTAGACGCCGCCGGCGGTAAAATAAAGCGCGTTAATTTCGGGGTGCGCTTTTAAAAGCCGCGAAGTCATTTCGTAGCTTTCAAAATCATCATCCTGGTTCGTAACCGTAGCGGAAATATGGATGTTTTCGCAATCCTTGATGACATCTCTGAAACCGGCGATGCGTTCCGTGTGACAGAGGACATTTCCGGAACCTGAGATGATGCCCGTATATACCTGTCCGGTGGTCATCAGGCGCATCAGTCCGGCAGCAGTCTGACCGGAGCGGTAATAGTTACAGCCGACATAGGCGATGCGCCTGGAAGCTTCAATATCGGTATTCAATGTGACGACCGGAATGTGCTGTTCGTATAAAGCATTGATCTTTCGGCGGACGGCGTTGTCATTATAAGGGGAAAGGGCGAGTCCGTTCACGCCTTCGGCGGTCAGTTCATCAATGGCGGCAAGCTGTTCTTCCCGGTCATAATCGGTCTGTCGGATGAGGACGGTACAGTTATAGCTTTCCAGTTCGGCCGCTTTTTCGGAAATGCCGCGGAGAACTTCTTCATAGAATGGATTTCCCTTACCGAGAAGGACGACGCCGAGTTTCAGCTTTCGTTTCTGGGCAGCAAGAACGATGCCGGCTCTGTTTGGCTTGTAGTCGAGTGCCTGGGCGATTTCCAGTATTTTCTCTGCAGTTTTGGGATTGACTGCGCCGCGGTGATTCAGGACACGGTCTACCGTGCCTCTCGATACGCCGGCGAGCGCTGCAATTTCTTTGATGGTTGCCATGGGTTTCTCCGCGTGTATTCTTTTTGCTTATCTATTTTACGTTACCATAAACGGGAACACTAAGTCAAACGGAAAACGGGAACGGGAACAATATCGTGATTATGAACAAATCAGTAAGCGGTGAAAGGCTTGAAAATGCCCTGTTTTTGTACATTCTTCCAAAAATGACAAGGGGTCTTGATTTTCCGTTTCCGAGGGATTATGATAAAAGAAACGTGCCCGTGCACATTGAGCCTTGTCAGGCAGTCTTTTGTATGCGCAGGTTGAGAGAAGGGCATAGTTATAAAGATGAAGGAGGGTTACAATGCTGTATATAGGCGTAGATTTGGGAACATCGGCAGTCAAGTTGCTGTTAATGGATGGCGGGGGAAAGATTCAGAATATCGTATCTAAAGAATATCCGTTGTATTTTCCGCATCCGGGCTGGTCGGAACAGAAACCGGAGGACTGGTATGAGCAGACGATAGCCGGTATCAAAGAACTGTTAAAGGATTTTGATAAGAGTCAGGTAGCCGGCATCAGCTTCGGCGGACAGATGCACGGACTTGTCATTCTGGATGAAAAGGACGAAGTGATTCGTCCCGCTATTTTGTGGAACGATGGAAGAACCTCTGAAGAATGTGATTATCTGAATAATGTCATCGGTAAAGACAAACTGTCCGAGTATACGGCCAATATCTCTTTTACCGGATTTACCGCACCGAAGATTCTCTGGGTAAAAAATAAGGAGCCGGAGAATTTTGCAAGAATATGCAGGATCATGCTGCCGAAAGATTATATTGCCTATAAATTGACAGGCGTTCACTGTACCGACGTATCGGATGCTTCGGGAATGCTAATCTTCGATGTGAAGAACCGCTGCTGGTCGAAGGAAATGTGTGATATCTGCGGCGTGAAAGAAGAGCAGCTTGCGAAGATTTATGAAAGTTATGAGACCGTGGGTACCGTGCTTCCTGAAATTGCAAAGGAGCTTGGCATTTCGGAGAACGTCAAGGTGGCGGCCGGAGCGGGCGATAATGCGGCGGCGGCCGTAGGTACGGGAACGGTCGGAGACGGCATGTGTAATATTTCACTGGGCACCAGCGGAACGATCTTCATCTCGTCCAATAAATTCGGGGTAGACAAGTTCAATGCGCTGCACGCTTTTGCACATGCTGACGGACATTATCATTTAATGGGCTGCATGCTGAGCGCGGCGTCCTGTAATAAATGGTGGATGGACGATATTATCGGAACGGGTGATTACGGCACGGAGCAGAAAGAAATTACGAAGCTGGGAGAGAATCATGTTTATTTCCTTCCTTATCTGATGGGAGAACGTTCTCCGCACAATAACCCGAATGCGAGAGGAACGTTCATCGGTATGACAATGGATACGACGAGAGCCGATATGACGCAGGCTGTTCTGGAAGGTGTGGCTTTTGCACTGCGCGACTCTTTCGAGGTGGCAAAATCTCTCGGCGTTAAGATTGACAGGACAAAAATCTGCGGCGGCGGCGCGAAGAGCCCTCTCTGGAAAAAAATTATTGCGAATGTCCTGAATTTAAAAGTTGACGTTATTGAGAGCGAAGAGGGACCGGCTATGGGCGGCGCGATGTTAGCGGCGGTTGCCTGCGGTGAGTATACGAATGTTGAAGAAGCAGCGGCCAGAATCGTCAAGGTAGTCGATACGGTAGAGCCGACACCGGAGCTGGTGGAAAAATATGAGGCGCGCTATCAGCAGTTTAAGGAAATCTATCCGGCCTGCAAGGCGCTTTTTGATAAGATCCAGTAACCTTAAATCGCAGGCTGGCACCGGAAACTTTTGAAAATATGGTTTTGCAAATGCCGGTCTGGCTTAAAGTGGAAAGGAGAACTCAAAAGTATGGAAATTAAAAAAATTACAGACCCTGCATTCCGCAAATATGGCAGGGTAGTGCAGGGAATCGATTTCAGCAATTTAGTGGATGCAATTAAAAAAGAGACACCGCTGCCGGAGGGCGTTGCCTATGAGCCGTCTATCGCGGCATTAGAGGCGACAGCGGCGGCGAAGGAACTTCAGAAAAAAACATATGGCGAGCTGCCGATTGAAGTGGGTTACTGCAACGGACATAATTACAAACTAAATGCGGTCGAGTACCATAGAAGTTCCGAAATCAATGTTGCGGCTACAGATGCGGTTTTGATCGTCGGTATGCAGCAGGATATTACGGATGATTTCACTTACGATACGTCCCTGATGGAAGCTTTTCTCGTACCGGAAGGAACCGCAGTAGAGATTTATGCGACGACACTTCATTATGCGCCGTGCAGTGCGAATGACGGCGGCTTCAAAGTGGGCATCGTTCTGCCTGCTGGCACGAATTATCCGCTGAAAGATTCACACGAAGGCTGGGAAGATGCGCTGATCACCGCGCAGAACAAATGGCTCATCGGTCATGCCGAGGGCGGACTGGATGACGGCGCACATATCGGGCTGGTCGGAAAGAATTTAGATATCAGGGAATAGATTGAAAAATCAGAGATTTTTCAATCGCGAATTTGTGCCTGCGGCGCAAATATCGCAGGTTGTGGGAAAGGCATGATTATTAGATTGAAAAATCAAAGATTTTTCAACCGCAAGTTTGTGCTTGCGCCCAAACTCGCAGGTTGAGAGAAGGCATGGAAGTTAGCATAATTACCGGTAGACCCGGTTAAAGGAGGATATAACTATGAACAATTTACCAAAAGTAAAAATCGGTATTGTGGCAGTGAGCCGTGACTGCTTCCCGGCATCTTTGGCAGTCAACAGAAGAAAGGCGTTGGTAGAGGCCTACAATAAGGCATATGATGCTGCCGACATTTATGAGTGCCCTGTCTGCATTATCGAGAGCGAAATCGATATGGTCAATGCCTTAAAGGATATCAAAGAGAATGGCTGTAATGCGCTCTGCGTATATCTTGGCAACTTTGGTCCGGAAATTTCCGAGACGCTGCTTGCAAAACATTTCGAAGGACCTAAGATGTTCGTGGCGGCGGCAGAAGAGTCCCAGAACGATCTGATTCAGGGCCGCGGCGACGCATACTGCGGTATGTTGAATGCAAGCTATAACTTGAAACTTCGTAATGTAAGGGCATATATTCCGGAATATCCGGTAGGCGATGCAGAAGACTGTGCACAGATGATTCATGAGTTCATTCCGATTGCACGCGCGATCGTAGGACTTTCCAGCCTGAAGATCATTTCTTTCGGTCCTCGTCCGTTGAACTTTTTAGCTTGTAACGCTCCGATCAAACAGCTTTACAATCTGGGGGTTGAAATCGAAGAAAATTCAGAACTTGACCTGTTCGAAGCGTTCAAGAAGCATGAAGGCGATTCCCGTATCCCGGATGTTGTAAAGGATATGGAGGAAGAACTCGGCGCCGGCAATAACAAACCGGAAATTTTGCCGAAACTGGCGCAGTATGAACTGACACTCCTTGACTGGATTGAAGGACACAAAGGTTATAGAGAGTATGTTGCGATCGCAGGAAAATGCTGGCCGGCATTCCAGACACAGTTCGGCTTTGTTCCCTGCTATGTAAACAGCCGTCTGACAGGAAGAGGCATTCCGGTATCCTGTGAAGTGGATATTTACGGCTGTCTGAGCGAGTTCATCGGCGAGGCTGTCAGCGACGATATCGTTACGCTGCTCGATATTAACAACTCCGTTCCGAAGGATATGTATAAAGAAGCAATCGAAAATAAATTTGATTATAAATATACGGATACTTTTATGGGCTTCCACTGCGGAAATACCTGCTCCAAGAAGCTTTCCAAGTGCAGCATGGAATATCAGATGATCATGGCAAGAAGCCTTCCGGAAGAAGTGACACAGGGTACGCTGGAAGGAGACATCGTTCCCGGCGATATCACATTCTATCGTTTACAGAGCACGGCGGACAATATTCTGCGCGCGTATGTAGCAGAAGGTGAAGTCCTTCCGGTAGCGACCAAATCATTCGGCGGCATCGGTGTATTCGCGATTCCGGAGATGGGCAGATTCTATCGTCATGTATTGATCGAGAAGAATTATCCTCATCATGGCGCGGTTGCGTTCGGACACTATGGAAAAGCGCTCTTTGAGGTATTCAAATATATCGGCGTAGAAGTAGGCGAGATTGGCTACAATCAGCCTAAGAGCAATCCGTATCCGACGGAGAATCCGTTTGCATAAGGAGCATGAGCCTGCAGGGATATAATAAAGAAAAGCACCGGATTTCCGGTGCTTTTTGCTTGTATGTTTATAGTAACGTTATACAATCCCATTCATGATAGATGCCGTATCCAGTGATGTACGCGTACCCTGGCTGTTGTAAAGCGTGGAACTGCCGTTGTTGGCATATCTGTAAATCTGGCTCGCTCTGTTGGATACCTGATTCGCAAAGGAATTGCTGCCTTTGAAAAGTGTCTTTAAAGTAGACATATTCGCCTTCTTAAAAGTCTTTTCGTCAATGGATAAAGTACGGTCGGCATTCATCGTAATGCCTGCCTTTGCTAACATCTTGTAGTTGGCATAAGTCGTATTGTTCATTGTATTTGCCTGATTGCTGACGGCGCTTACGCTGCTGTTCGACGCATTTTTGATCATGGAATTATAATCCTTGACAAAAGAAGATACGCTGTCATAAATTTTATCCATGTTCTCTTCAGTATACTCCAGATTGTTCAGCGCTGAAGCGCTCTTCTGTGCAGCCTTGGCCGATGAAGAAGCGGCACTGTCTTTGCCGACTTTATTTTTGGAGGTCGTATCACTATCTTCCTCCATTGCCTTTGTTTGTTTTGCATAGTAGGCTTTTAACATTCTGCCATAACTTCCGTTCTTAATAGAAGCATAATCACTTAATAAAGTGTTGCTTGCCAGACCGCCTAACCCGCTCCCGGCAGAAGAAGAAAAGCCGGAACTCAATAAACTGGAATAAACATCTCCCAGACCGGATGTTAAACCGCTAAGACCAATTGCCATAATGATCACTCCTTTGATTCTTTTTGATTCGTATTTATCAGACTTCCATGTCGATTTTTAATAAATTTATCTATATATATTATCTCGGCATTTGGCATGATTTGTAAAGAGGAAATTTAAAAAAATTTCATTTTTTTAAATCATGCGATGACGGAAAAAGATAACTTGCGGAATGGGGATATCTACGTCATAATAAGAATAGAAAGAATTTGACAGGATAGGCAGGAGGGCGGAAAACAATGAAGAACAGAGGCAATGAACTATTTCAGTTTGTGGGCGGGCTTGCGATGCTGGTCGTCGGGCTTTTTATACTTTCACAGAAGGTGATTGTAACATCGGGCTTTTTTGGGACAGGCATCTGGTTTGGAAATTTTCATATGAGCAATGGCCTGATCATGATACCCTTTATCATTGGCATTGTCTGGATGTTTGCTTCCGGCGGCAGTTTTTGGTCTAAAGTGTTTACGGTGATCAGCGTGATTCTCATCATTGCCGCAATTATTATTTCCACCAGAATTTATTTGGCACATCTTACTTTATATGAGTGGATCCTGATCCTGGTGCTGATATTCGGCGGGGCCGGCCTGTTAGCCAGAGTGTTATTCGCCATGCCGGGAAAGAGCCGGCGTGAAAAAGAAGATGACCAGAAGGTAATAGAGGTTCAGGACAAAATGCGCGAAATCGAGAGAGAAATCGAACAGATCAAGAAAGGTTCCCAGATTGAAAAATAAATGTATGAAATTATTTTCAAAGATTGGAATACACCGGCATATACTGTACAAATAATAATGCAGGGTGGTTTGCATGAGTGAGAATAAAAAGCCATGGAATGAAAAACTGAAACTTGTTTTAAATGAGTTGGAAGACAAAATCGGTGCGGAAAGTGAGGGAACGGCGCGGAACAGGAAAGTACACAGGACGCATCAGAAAAAATATGAGACAAAAGCAGAGTGGAAAAAGGCGGCTTTCAGGCAGGAGGTTCTTTTACATATCGTGATGTCGGCCGCTTTTCTGTTAACGACCGTCGCGCTTCTTCAAGGCATTGTTAAAGTACTGCCGGAGTCCATTACAGTCAGCAGCAGCGTCAATGGAAGGGAGCTTCCTATCTATTGTGTGGAGACGGATAAGAAGCAGATTGCATTGAGCTTTGATGCGGCATGTGGAGGCGGTCAATTGCGGTAAAAATCCGATTGTATTTTTATTGTATATTTTTACGTTTATATAGTGACTTCATAACAGAATTATGATACAATCCTTTTATCAAATTTAAGAAGGAGGTGAAACGATATGACAAACAATGAACTGTTGCTTGCAATTTCCGATATGATGGATACGAAACTGCGGGCGGAGCTGCAGCCGTTGAGAAATGAAATGAAAGATTTCAAGGATGAGCTGCGAAGCGAAATGCAGGATTTCAAGGATGAGATGCGAAGCGAAATGAAGGATTTCAAGGATGAGATGCGAAACGAAATGAAGGATTTCAAGGGTGGGATGCAAAGCGAAATGCAGGATTTCAAGAATGTAATGCAGAGCGGAGTCCGTCAGATTAAGCTGTTTCAGGAGAATATCATACTTCCGCGTCTGGATACGATCGAGTCCTGCTATCTTGATACCTATCGCCGTTACAGGGATAATGCCGACAGGATGGAAGCTGTATATGAGGATGTTGGCATCATGAAAAAAGTGCTTGCGGAACATAGCAGACAACTCCAGAAACTGGCATAATTCTTAACAATTCAGATTATCTGTAAATCTTTCAGGTTTATCGGAAAAACGATAGACCACGGTTATCTTATGGTCTTCATAGATTCTGATCTCATGGAGCATGGCGGTCACGGTTTCTCTGTCCAATTGTTCCACTTCACGATATTTTAACAGGTGTTGAATCCAGGGTATGGATAATGTATCTGGCAGTTTTTGCGTATTTTCATGGGACTCCAGACTTACAAGCTGTTTGTTCAGAAGTTCTTCTTTGCGCGTATAGTCCTGCCTGTAAGCGGTAAATTCTTCTTCGGAAAGGAGTTCTTCCCGATAGTCTTCATAGACGCCTTTTTTCAGTCTCCGGATTCGGTTTCGTTCCGCAAGTATTCGTTTTTTTTCCTGTTCATATTCAGCTCCTGCAGTAGCGTTTTCAAAGGTCCGGGATGTTAAAATTTCTTCTGAAATGTCCATATGATGCAGAATCGCATTCAAATCTTCCAACAGGATATTTTCCAGCGTCTGGTATGCTGTCTTATGCGGCGTACAGGCCTGACGGCCGGAACGTACATAGCTTCCGCAATAGTAACAGGTACCGGATGAATTGTTTTTTTTGACAAGCGCCCGGCCGCAGTCTCCGCACTTTAAAAAGCCTGCCAGAACAGACGGACTGGAAGTCAGGTCAAGGCTCCTGGTCCGGCGGTTCAGCAGGTTCTGTGTTTTTTTCCAGGTACTTTCATCGATAATTGCGTCATGTGTTCCCGGCACGATGATCCAGTTTTCCGGCTGTCTTGCATGAGCTTTTCCTCTCATTTGCTGACTTTTCCGGCCCTGGACCATGTTGCCGAGATACATTTCGTTCTGCAGAATGCGGTGGACGGTCGAATAGCTCCAGTAGGAAATGCTGTCCGTATGATGGGCATTCCGGTAATGCTCGCCGTTTGCATTTTTATAGGCGGAAGGACAGAGGATGCCTTCTTCGTTTAAGATGCCTGCAATGCGGAGTTTGCCGCAGCCTGCATTGTAGAGGGCAAAAATTCTGCGTACGACGCCGGCGGCATATTCGTCGATGACCAGCCTGTTCTTATTAGAAGGAGACTTTCGATAACCATAGGAAGGAAAAGCGCCAATAAATTCCCCGGCTTTCTGCTTGGTCAGAACGGAAGCGTGGATTTTCCGGGAAATATCCCGGGCGTACTGTTCGTTAAAAATATTTTTGATGGGCAGGAGCATGTCATAGGCCTGCGTAAAGCTGTCAATATTATCCGTAATGGAAATGAACCGGACATTCCGCTCCGGGAAATATCGTTCCAGATATCTTCCCGTGTCGATATAATCGCGTCCGAACCGGGACAGGTCTTTCACGATGACGCAGTTGACCTTTCCGGCTTCGATATCGCTTATCATCCGCCGAAAAGCGGGACGTTCATAATTTGTCCCGGAAAAACCGTCATCAATGTAAATGTCGTATACGAGCAGGGTGTCCCGATCTTTTATGTAATCGGCAAGAAACTTTTTCTGATTGCTGATGCTGTTGCTTTCGGCCTTGTCACCGTCATCTCTGGATAATCTGATATATTCCGCTACATGGAAAAACATTTCTTTTCTCATAAAAACTTCCATTTTATTCAATCTGCGAATTTGAGGCGCGTTTTCCGGTTGCCGGCGTGGCTGCATGACCGGAAGCTGGAAAAAGGTGCAGCCGGATGATCTGCTCTATGAACTCATCCACCGTGATATCTCCCAGAAATTCCCTTTCAATCGTATAATCTGCATCATCTGCTGCTTTTTGTATGTTTTGCCGCAACGCGTTCGCCTCTTAACAGTATGGTGTTTTATAAAATATACGGCGGAAGAGTGTGCGATTATGTCCCTTTTCGAAGAAAAATTTTTTGAAGAAAAGTTTTTTAAAAAAAATTTTAGAAAAATGAATTTCTATGTTGACAAACGATATATGTTAATATATTATTGTTAATAACAAATAAATAATAACAAAAAGAAAATAAGAGATGGGAAGTATGAAACAGGAAAGGAGCAGATTATGAACAGGAAAAAGGTATTAGTGGTAGTGGATATGCAGAAGGATTTTATTGACGGTGCGTTGGGAACGAAGGAGGCAGTTGGAATCGTCGAGAAAGCGGCAGCCGAAATTGCACAGTTTACGGGTAAGATTTTCGTGACAATGGATACTCATGAGAACAATTATCTGGAGACGGCTGAGGGAAAGAAACTTCCGGTTCCGCATTGTATCAAAGGAACGGACGGATGGCTTTTGAATGAAAAGATACGGGCGGCATTAGCCGGGAAAGCGTATACGATAATTGAAAAGGGGACGTTTGGCTCCACGAAGTTAGCCGATGCGGTCCGTGAGATTGGAAATCAGGAGGAATTGGAAATCGAGTGCTTCGGTCTGTGTACTGACATATGTGTCGTTTCTAATGTGCTGCTGTTAAAGGCGAATTTCCCGGAAGCAAAGATTACGGTCAGGGCGGACTGCTGTGCAGGAGTAACGCCGGAAAGCCACGAGGCGGCGTTGAAAACAATGCGGATGTGCCAGATTGAAGTATGAAGGTATGAGAAGCAATTTTCCGAGGAGTGTGGGAAAATTTAAAGATAGATAGACAGGAGGCCGATTATGATCAGAATCAATAAAAATGACGTGAGTGTCAATAAATTTCCAGATGGAACACTTTTATTAAAAGAACTGATTTCAGAGGATTGCGGTCAGGAGGAAAGGAAGCGGAAGGCGACGATCACATGGTTGTTTGAAAATAATGAAGAACTGGTGACGCTGATTTATCTTGCGGGGCATCTCCGGACGCACGGTGTGGCGGAATTGTCGCTCGATATGCCATATATCCCGAATGCACGCCAGGACCGTGTGAAAGCGGCGGAAGATGTTTTTACGCTGAAATACTTTGCGGAAGTGATCAACTGGCTGAACTTTGATTCCGTTATCGTTCTGGATCCGCATTCTTCCGTTAGTGAAGCATTAATTGATAAGATTCTGGTGCGGACGCCGGAGCCTTTTATCCGAAAGGTTATCGACAAAATCGGCGGCGAAAAAGAACTGACGATGTTCTATCCCGATGAGGGGGCATGTAAGCGGTATTCCGGGATGTTCAGACTACCCTATGCCTTCGGAATCAAAAATCGGGACTGGGAGACGGGAGACATCAGAGGGCTGGATGTCTCCGGGATGGCGGACTGTATTCGGGACAGGAAGATTCTGATCGTAGACGATATTTCCAGCAGGGGCGGTACCTTTTATTTCAGCGCAAAGAAGCTGAAAGAGCTGGGGGCAAAAGAGATTTATCTGTATATTTCGCATTGTGAGAATACCATTCTGGAAGGCGATGTTTTGAAGAGCGGACTGATTGAGAGAGTTTTTACGACGAACAGCATTTTTACGAAAAAAGATGAAAGGATAGAGGTGTTTGACTATGAATAAGACAAATCCAATGTTATTGATCGATTATTATAAAGCGGTGCACGCGGAAATGCTTCCCGAAAAGATGACGAAATCCGTTTCTTATTTTACGCCACGGATGAGCAGGATTGGGCGGTGGGATAAGGTGGTCATGTTCGGCCTGCAGGGATTTATCAAAACATATCTGATTGATTATTTTAACAAAGAATTTTTTGAAAAACCCTTCGAGGAAGTTGTTGCGGAATATCAAAGAGTTCTGGATAATACGCTTGGAGCAGGTGTATACGGCATCGAAAAGATTAAGAAGCTTCACAAGTTGGGATATCTGCCGATAGAAATCGTCGCACTGCCTGAGGGGACGAGAGTTCCGGTCCATGTGCCGATGTTCGGCATTACGAATACACATCCCGATTTCGCGTGGCTGCCGCAGGCGCTGGAGAGCCTGATTTCTGCGGAAAGCTGGCATCCCATGATCGCAGCGACAGTGGGCTGTACTTATCGTGAGATTGTGAACCGGTATTATGATCTGACCTGCGATGACAGTCTTGAAAAAGCGAAAGCGCTCGGAGCGTTTGATTTCAGGGGGGAAGAATGCACGGAATCAGCCATCAAGGCAGGCGCAGGCTGGTGTCTTTCTTTTCTGAATACGGCGACAGTGCCGGTTGTTCCCTGGCTGGAACAGATGTATTGCTGTGACTGTACGAAGGAGCCAGTCGCGTATGGCAGCCCCAGTACGGAGCACGCGGTCATGTGCAGCAATTATGCGGTGGACGGCGACGAGATTACTTTTCTGCGGCGGCTGCTCACTGAAATCTATCCGAATATGAGTGTTTCGGTGGTGCTGGATTCTTACGATTATTGGAATGTGATTGAGAATATCCTGCCGCAGTTGAAAGAAGAGATTATGAACCACAACGGATGTATGCTGATGCGGGGCGACTCCGGCGACTGTGTGGAAGTCGTTACAAAGACTGTTTTCAAACTTTGGGAGGAATTCGGCGGAACAATGAACAGCAAAGGCTATAGAGTGCTGGTCCCTCATGTAAAGGCGATATACGGTGATTCCATTACTGTGCAGCGGTGCGAACAGATTTATCAGATTCTGGAAGAAAATGGTTTTGCCTGCTCCAACGTGGCGCTCGGCGTCGGTTCTTTTTCCTTCCAGTGCATCGAAGAAGACGGTGTTCTAAAACCCTTTACGAGAGATACGTTCAGTTCCTGCATCAAGGCGACATATTGCGAAATTGACGGGAAACCGTACCCGATCTTCAAAGACCCGAAAGACGGCGGCTTCAAAAAGTCCCAAAAGGGCTGCTGTGTCGTATCGGAAGAAAATGGTGAACTGCGGTACAGGGATGAACTGAACTGGGAAGAGGCATCTTCCGGCAGCAATCTTTTACAGACGGTATTTAAAGACGGCGTTCTGCTCAGAGAACAATCGCTGCGGGAGATACGGGACAGGTTACACGCGGGTGCGTTTTAAAAGCGTTTAGGCAATTGCGAAACGCATGATTCCAAGATAGCAGTTGTGCAAAATAGACAAATCGCAAGCAGGGGGCTGTGTCGCCGCCGGTGTTTAGACGCCGTATTTTGGCGTCTTATGCACCGCTGCGAGCGACAGCGCAGCGAAAGCGTGCCCTGCGGTGATTGTCTATTTTGTACAACGGGAGCCTTCGAAAACATCGTTTCGAAATTACCTAAAAAGCGTTGGAAGAAAGGAGCATGGTTATAGGGATGAAAGAATTTCAGGCAATGGAAGTAAAAGAGAAATGTGTAACGTGGATCAGGGATTTTTTTGAAAAAAACGGAAAAGGCTGCAACTGCATCATCGGCATTTCGGGAGGAAAGGACAGTTCCGTCGCTGCGGCCTTATGCGTGGAAGCGCTCGGCAAAGACCGGGTCATCGGGGTTCTCATGCCGAACGGGGAACAAAGTGACATCGATGTGGCCAAAAAGCTGGTGGAATTTCTGGGAATCACAGGCATTACCGTTAATATTGGACCGATTGTGCAGGCAGCTGCACAGGGCATACAACAGGCGCAGCAGGAGGGCTTGAGCAATCAGGCGGCAGTCAATCTGCCCGCCCGCATCCGCATGGCGGTTCTGTACGCAGTATCGCAGTCAAAGAACGGCAGGGTGGCGAATACCTGCAATCTCTCTGAGGACTGGGTCGGTTATTCGACGCGTTATGGCGACAGTGTGGGAGATTTCAGTCCCCTTTCCGAGCTGACGGTTACGGAGGTGAAGCTACTGGGCAAAGCGGCCGGTCTGCCGGACGAATTTATCGAGAAGGTGCCGTCCGACGGCCTTTGTGGAAAAAGTGACGAGGAAAATCTTGGTTTTTCCTATAAAGTGCTGGACAGATATATCCGTACCGGGGAAATAGAGGATGCCGGCGTCAGGGAAAAAATTGACAGGCTGCATGAAAAGAATCTGTTCAAGCTGCAGCTGATGCCGAAATTTACAGAGCTGGAAGTTCCGGTTTGAAAAAAGTGAGTCAGGGGGGGGATAGACGATGATCACATTGCTGCCTGAGAAAAAAGGGACTTTTCTGCGCGCGTCCCTGTGCGATGTCTGTAATTTTTCCTGTGAATACTGCGCAAAGGATATGGGGATGGAAAATCATACGCCTAAGTGCGTCGAATCCGGTTTGCTGAGCGCGGAGGAATATAGCAGAAATCTGGAGAAAATTGCGGCCCACGGATTTGAAATCATTTCCTTTACGGGCGGCGAACCGCTGCTTTGTAAGGATTTTGCCAGTATTGCGCAGACGGCGAGACAACTGTTCCGGGTTGTGGAGATTACGACGAACGGCTCGAAACTGCCCGAACATATGGAAACAATCCGAAAATATGTGGATGTACTGAAGATATCAGTCGATGCGGTGGATGATGCTCTGCGGGTAAAAATTACCCGCCGGGATGATGCCAAGGATACCCTGCACATCATGGAAATGTGCTGTCGGGCCGGAATTGTGCAGATCGGTTTAAATTTTGTCTACATGAAGCAGAATGCGGAAGAACTGCCTAAATTGATTACATTTGTAAAAAGGCTGAATAGGAAGTATAATAGCAATATATATATCAGCGTTCTGGATTTGTATTATTCCAAAGGAAACGATGCTTTCTGGCGGGAGCAGTTCGTCAATTTGAAAAAACTGCGGCAGATGTTAGCGGAAAAAGGAATTGCGGTCCATAGAAGGTCAAGAGTCGGATGTGATTCCTATTATTGCATCTGGGACGGCGTCAGGGTTAATATGAAAGACAGTATGTCCTGCACGCACAGGAGCGGGATATGCCTTGACTGTGAGGGATATTGTCAGGAGGGCATCTACAGCCTGAAACATTCCGCAAGCGGCTGGCTCAGTGTCTGTCCGTCGAACGATGTGAGGCTTGGCGCGCTGCTTCGTGGAGATGGCGCGGAACAAACGATCGACCATTTTGTGGAGATTTTGAATCAGATTAAGCGGGTTTCGAATACCGGGGCGGATTTTATGGAAAAGAACGGCTTGTGCCTGGAAAAGGATGATTCCGGCATGGAAAAGAACGGCTTGTGTCCGGAAAAGGATGATTCCGGCATGGGAAAAAATGGCTCGAGCGATGTGCCGCATCTAAAGAGGCCCAAGGTCAGAGAATGCCTTTTGCTTCGCAATGATATCAGGCGGCGGGCTCGGAACTACTGTGAGAAACACGGATTTATGGAATTTGATACACCCGTGCTCACGAAGTACGCAGGAGAGCCATATAATCCGACATTTCCCGTTTCGTTAGAGAAAGAAACAGTGCGTCTTGCAGATTCTCCGCAGGTGTATAAAATGCTTCTGGTGCTTTCCGGTTATGACAGATATTATCAGTTTGCGCACTGTTTCCGGCCGATTGCGCATGAGGGCGCTTTGGAGACGCATTTGCGGGAATTTATGCAGCTCGATTTGGAATTGCAGGTTGATTCTTTCGAGGAACTGATGGATACGGCAAAGGAGCTGCTTCACTGTTTATGCGAAGACGCGGTTTGGGAACTGGTTCCATACCTGCCGCTCGCCACCGGGAAAACAGGCGTTCACGGCCAAATCATGCCGGAGCATCATATCTTTGCAAAACCTGTAAATCTGCACATCGGACGGAATCAGGCCATGCCGGAGCCGGATGAGCTGCTTACGATCAAGACGGAATCTTTTGATATTCTTTTGAACGGCATGGAAGTGGGCGGCGGCGATATGCGTATCATGGATGCGGCGATGCAGGAATCGGTGATGGAACTTTTCGAGGTGGATAAGGAAGCGTACAGCGATTATCTGCGGGAACTCGGCCGTTACCGGGGAAAGCCCATCGGGGGTTTCGCAATCGGGATTGAGCGCCTTATCATGGCTATGACAGGCGTGTCAGATATCAGGGAGACGACGGCGTTCGATACATGGCAGTAGCAGCGGGCGTGCGGAATGATCATCTTTTTCGGACAGGAGCAGAACGCGCAACCATCTGAAATGGAGGAAATATACGCATGAGCGGAAAAGATAGAGAAGTGAACGAGGGGGAGAAGGCGTTTCTGGATCATTATCATCCGGAGAAATACGCGTCTATTTCCATCACGGTCGATGCAATTGTGTTCGGTGTGATGAAGGATACGACGGATAATTACCGGAAGCTGGACAGGCAGTCTTTGAAGATTCTGCTGGTAAAGCGGGAACGTTATCCTTATAAAGACTGTTACAGCCTGCCCGGTGGTTTTGTCGGGGAAAAGGAGACTTTCGAGGATACGCTCGGTCGGGTGCTGATGAAGAAAACGGGCCTTGCCGATATTTACAGCGAACAGCTCTATACCTTTGGCAGCGTGGAGCGCGACCCGCGGATGCGGATTGTCAGCTGCGCCTATATTTCGCTCGTCGATATCAACCAGACGAAAATCGAGGGAGCCGAATGGTTTGCTATAGAAGATATTCGCAGGATGGAGCTCGCATTCGATCATAACATGATTATTGAAGAAGCGCTCAAGCGCCTCAGGGGCAAGATCAATTATACGGATATCGTATTTCATATGATGCCGCAGGAATTTACCATCAGTGAACTGCAGGAAGTATACGAGATCATACTCGGGAAAAAGCTGCTTGCGGCGGCATTTCGGCGGACGATTTCCGAGAAACTTGAAGATACGGGGAAGATGACATCGAATGCGGGACATCGGCCTTCCAGAATTTACCGGTACAAAAAATAGCCGCTGCCGCTAATTACCGCCGGCATGGGGGAACGAGGATACTGCAAAGATTCTGGAAATTCTGAAGAAACATGATGTGAAAGTGACTTTTTTTATGACAGGAGGATGGGTGGAAGCCTATCCGGACGATGTAAAGGCTATTCTGGCTGACGGTCACGATCTGGGAAATCACAGCGAAAACCACAAAAATATGTCACAGCTGTCAGATGGCGAATGCGAAGAAGAATTGATGTCGGTGCATAACAAAGTTCTTGAACTGACAGGCTATGAAATGTTCCTGTTTCGTCCGCCCTACGGAGATTATGACAATGATGTCATAAAGATGGCGTATAAATGCGGGTATTATCCGATTCAATGGGATGTGGATTCCCTTGACTGGAAGGACTACGGCGTGGATTCCATCATTAAGACGGTCACGGAGCATAAACATCTCGGAAACGGCAGTATCATTCTCTGCCATAACGGCGCCAAGTATACGGCGGAGGCACTGGAAACGCTGATTACCACGTTACAGGGGCAGGGGTATGAGTTTGTGCCCATTTCACAGTTGATTTACAGGGACAATTATCATATGAAGGCGGACGGGACGCAGGCTTCCGGGCTATAGAACTTCTACGGTTCGCGTTGCGAACCTTTTTGCCTGTGTTAGTGGCGGCATGGAAGATATGAGGGGAAAGGATTGAAATTACGATGAAGAGAAAAAGAATTAAAGGGATACTGGCAGTCGTGCTGGTCATCAGCATTTTGTGTGCCTGTGCCGGAACGGAACGGGAAAGTGGTACACAGAATGCACCGGTGGAAGCGGAAAATGTGAAAGAAGGGGAAACACAGGAACCTGCACAGGAAGAGAATGCAGAGTCTGCGGACGCGGAAGCGGATAATATGGTTCCGGACAGCGTAGCACAGGAAAATGCCGATGCGCAGGGTTCTGACGATGACAACACAGACATGGAGACACTTTCACCGGAAGAACTGGAAGCGCTCCTGGCGGATATCAAGCCGATCGACAGACCTTTTACGGGCGACAGACCGTTTTTGGTCAAAAGCGGGGATGAACAGGCGGTGGATATGGCAGCGCCTTCCGTGGAGGCCTATACGGTCGCGCCGGACCTGAGCAATGTTGACAATCTCTGGCAGTTCTATTTACAGGACGGCTTCAAGACCCAGCTTGCGGAGAATGGTTTTGTCGTATTTGGGGAAGCGGGCTTTGAATTTTATGAAATTTATGAGAATAACAGGTACGAGCAGATTGCCAATTTTGTGACGGTCGATTCTATGATGCACACTTATCATCTTTATTTTGCTTACTTAATGAAAAATGTAGAAAAAGAGTATCTGTATGCCTATCTTACGCTGCTTAGCAGGAAAATGCTGGAAAGCAGCGTGAGCCAGTATGAGCTTTTGAAAGGAAGCGAATGGGAAGAGGCGGCAATGCGTAACGTCGCCTTTTTTACAATTGGAGCGGCGCTTCTGGGAGACCGTGTGGAGGCGCCGGACTATGTGGAAGAAATCGTTTCGTATGAACTCGATGCCATCGGTCAGGCGGGAGGGATCAAAGAGTCAAAAATAACCGGAGAATTTGAAGATTATACCCAGTATAAGCCGCGCGGATATTATGCGGACGATATCAGGCTGGAACGTTATTTTCAGGCGATGATGTGGTACGGCAGGATACATTTTGCACAGGATAACGTGGAACTGGACAGGAGCGCTCTTCTGATAGCCGAAGCGGTTTTGGCGGATGAAGAGATTTACGGGCTTTGGGAAGCCGTTTATGCTGTGACCTCCTTTTTCGCGGGGGCAAGCGATGATGCGGGCGTATGCGAATATATACCGCTGATGAAAGAAGCGTATGGAGAGGACATTACAGTAAATGGACTGATTGGAACACAGGAGGAATTTGCGCGTTTTCATGAGATGACGGCAAAGCTTACGCCGCCGCAGATCAATACCATTCCGATTGAAGACGGGGAGAGCAATGTAATTCCGGGCTTCCGTTTCATGGGGCAGCGGTTCACCATCGATGCGGCCGTTATGCAGAAGCTGATTTTCAGCAGTGTAGGAGAGGACGGGGCAGGCGGCCGGCGTATGCTTCCCGATGTGCTGGATGTGCCGGCGGCGCTCGGCAGCGATACCGCATTACAGATTCTGGAAGAAAACGGTGCGGCGGATTATGCGGGTTATTCGGAGAATATGGAGAAGCTCAGAATGGTTCTGGCAGCGGATAAGGATACTTTGTGGTCGGCAAGCCTGTATGCAGGCTGGCTGAATACGCTCCGCCCTCTGCTGGAAGTAAAAGGGGAAGGCTATCCGGTCTTCATGCAGGGCGAGGAATGGGCTAAGAAAAATCTGGAATGTTTTGCGGGCAGCTTTACGGAGCTGAAACACGATACGGTGCTTTATTCCAAACAGGTGATGGCCGAGATGGGCGGCGGCTGGGAACAGGAACCGGATGACAGGGGATATGTGGAGCCGGAGCCGCTCGTGTATATGCGGTTTGAAAACCTTGCGGTATCGACGGCGGAGGGGTTGAAGGCATATGGTGTGCTGCGCACACCCGATGAAGCAAATCTGAGCCGCCTGTCCGAACTGGCCCATCAGCTATATGTGATTTCCAATAAGGAACTTCGGGATGAGGTCCTGACGGAGGAAGAGTATGAGCTGATTCGGTGCTATGGCGGAAATATCGAACATTTCTGGTATGAGACATTCAAGGCGGAAATCGAAGAAGAAGGGCTTTCCGGACGGGACTGCCCAGCTGCAGTTGTTGTTGATATTGCAACAGACCCGAATGGCGCGGTATTGGAAGCGGCAACGGGTAATCCATCTGACATTTATGTCCTGGTGAAGATTGACGGGAAAATCAAGATTGCCAGAGGGGCCGTATATTCTTTCTATCAGTTTACATGGCCCATGGAGGACCGGCTGACCGACTCGGAATGGCGTCAGATGATTGGGGCACAGGTCGGTGATGACGGATATTACGATAGAGACCCGTCGATTCAGCAGCCGGAATGGACGGAAAGTTACCGGTACCAGTGGGAATAAAGAGAGAATGAAAAAGGGAATGAAGATTTTCTATGGCGTTAAAGAACAACGCCTGAGAAAATCTAATCATTTCCTTTGGAGGGCGTGTGAGAAGAGTAAAATTGATAATACCGGCGTTTCTGTGCATTGGCGCCGTATGTTTTCTGCTCTGGAACGGCGGTGTTTTTTTACCGGAGTGGATTACATGGGAAAAAGGAAGCAGCCAGGACGCATCGGGCGCGTATGAGATATCATTAAAACGGAAAGCGGTGGATGTTTTATATGAAGGCCGCATTATCTGGCGTTCGCCGGAAGGCGTGAAAGTGCAGTCTGTGCTTTCCTGCGATATCGATAACGACGGTGCGGACGAGCTGCTTTTGCTCTGTTGGAAAAAAGGGCGTTATGGTGAACATAAGCCTTTTTGGGTGGAGCAGGATGAGAGAGCATGGTCACAGCATCTTTTTGTTTATGAATATATGCAGGGGGAAATCAGGCCTAAATGGATGTCTTCTTATATCGGACAGGATGTGGCAAAGATGTCTGTCAGGGACGGGGCACCGCCCGGAAAACATCTCATGCTGGCATCTCCTGACGGGGAAATCAGCAGCTGGTTCTGGGATTCCTGGGGTTTTACGAAGGAAAAGGCAGACACTTCTTTTGTCGTTTTCGGCGATAATCTGATTCATGAACCGATTTACAGATACGCCCTGCAGGGAGACGGAAATCCTGACGAGCCGGGGCTCGATAAGACAGGGGTTGATGAATCAAGGTTTAATTTTTTATATGAAAATGTCGTAGATGTGATTTCGAAAAGTGACATTGCTGTCATTAATCAGGAGACGCCGCTTGTAGACGAGTCGGCACTGTATGGGGATTATCCCCGATTCGGTACACCGGTTCAGGTAGGCGAGGCAATCGTAAATGCCGGTTTCGATGTGGTGACATGTGCGACGAACCACGCGCTTGACCGGGGAGTAGACGGCATCAACACGACAAAAGCCTTTTTTACAGAAAAGCATATAAAATGCATCGGCATCCAGTCGGAAGAGGAGACGGATTATCACCCCTATGAGATTCTTGTCAGGAATGGCGTCCGGTTCGCGCTGCTCAATTATACTTATGGTACGAATGGCATACGGCTGCCCGAAGAGAACCCCAATATGGTGCATCTGCTCGATGATGAAGAAAAAATAACGAATGATATTGAAATGGCGAAGGCTGAAAGCGATTTCGTCATTGTTTTTGTGCACTGGGGGACAGAGTATGCCAACGAGCCGGATGATTTTCAGCGAGAATGGGCGCAGGTATTTGCAGACTGCAAGGTAGATGTCGTCGTCGGCACACACCCGCATGCAATTCAGCCCTATGAGGTCATTCGGGACAATGACGGCCACGAAATGCTGATTTATTATTCCATCGGCAACTATATCAGCGCCCAGCCGGAGGAATCCTGTGTAAAGGGGGGCATGGCGTCTTTTACCGTGTCGCTGACGCCCGAAGGATACAAGGTCACGGAATATGGTTTCCGGCCGCTGACCATCCGCCGGCAGGAAGGCGGAAAGTATGTGACGGAATTTTGAGCCGGTGCTTGTCATTTTTCCCTGGTGAGCATATAATATATCCAATGTGCTGTAAATGGGGAATGCAGAAAAGATAGGCTGCAGGAAAGGCGTGGTTGTTATAATGAAGCATAAAATTAAAATAGAGAAGAAGTATTGGATTCCCGGCGTTCTTCTGTTGTTATGGATGGGAGTCTTTTCTTTTATAAACGGTAACTGTCAGTCGTTCTGGGCGGATGAAATCGCGTCTATCGGGTTTATCCGGAACGGCCTTAGTCTGTCGGAAATTATGGATACCTATCTGCATATAGAGAACAATCTGCCGTTTTATCCGTTGATTTTGTATGTAGTATATAGGATTATGCCATATGGGGAGAAATATCTGCTGATTCCGTCCATCTTATTCTGTCTGATAGGAATTGTGCTGCTTGCACTGTCTGCGGCAAGATTGAAGGGGAAAAGGGCGGGATTTATTGCGTTGTGCATGGGTACCTCATCCGGTATTCTGATCTGGCAGGCGGCTTGGGAAATCCGCTGTTATGCGTTGGCATTTATGCTTTCGAACCTCGTTTTATATGCCTTTATTAAGAAAAGTATTGAACCAGGTAAGAAACATTTGATCTTATACGGCGTTTCTATGGCATTCTTTTTCTGGACGCACTGGTTTGCCGTCATTTTGATGGCATTTTACGGAATTGTTGATTTGGTGCTCGTCATTTTGAAAAAGATATCATGGAAGCAGCTGTTTTCTTATGTACCAGGGTGCCTGATCTATTTCCCGTGGCTCTTTCTATCCTTCTATTTTAAGAGCTGGGGACTGGAAGATTACTGGAGTGAAGTTCCGCAATGGAAAAATATGGTATGGACGATACTGTTTTATCTGAACGGTAATCGTGTGCTATGGTATCTGTGCCTGATCACTGGCGCCGCGCTGCTGATCTGTGCAATACGCTGGCTGCGCAGACCGTATTCGGAAGAAAAAGCCAAAGTAATGCTGAAAGCATTCTGTGTCGCGGCGATAGGCTGGCTGATCGGCCTCGTTTTTATCGTCGGACGTTATCTGGCGCCGAGCAGCAGTCTGTATGTTGAACGTTATTTTACAGTGATTCAGCCGCATATCCTGATTGTTACAACGCTGGGACTTGATGTTGTTCTGGATTGGGCGGACAGGATAAGAAGTGGTGAAGTGAAATTTGGAACTGTGCCGAACAGGGCATGGATTTCTAAGGCGGCAGCATGGGCAGTCCGAACTGCGGTCATAGCATTGCTGGTGATTTCTTTTGCGATCTGTTACCGGAATGAATATGTGGCGATCAGAAAGCCCTTTGAGCCGTACCGGGAAGCGGCGGAATATCTGGTCGAAGAGAAGGGAATCTGGGATGAAAAATCGCTGTTTATGGGCTCTAACAGATTTTGTATGCTGGACGGTTTCATCCATTATTATTTTGAAAAAAGAGGTTATGAACCGCCGGCGAACATTACGGGAAGCATGGTCCTGAGCGAGCAGGAAAGTAGATTTTATGGCGATTATACGCAGTTTTCAGAAGAGGAACTGCTTTCTTATGAAAGGATTTATTGCCTGACGATTCATATGGGTACGGATGAGGAACTGCTTCAGTTCTTAGAAATGCACTATCAGCTTACGGAAGAAGGGAATGCGTATGGAATTATGATTTGGGTGAAGCGCTAAAGCAAAACCCCATAAATGCCGATATATATACAAACAGTCAAACAAACGGTAAACGGAGTTACCGGGGAACGGCATAAAAGAGCATCAGGGAGGATGATCATATGGGTATGATAATCGGCGGCAGATATAAGACGGTGACAACATCCGTAGAATTGAAAAATAAGGATGGTTCATCGGCAGGAACGCTTACGATCAGCAAAGTAGTCAAGAGTGGCAAGAAAAAACGTCTCGGCTATAATTTCAAAAAAGTTTCAGCGCGTATTATGACGGCTAAGACATCTGTCTTTGCGGGAAAAGCAGTACGGGAAGCGCGCAGTTCGGTCGTTTCGCTTCTGATGAAGCAGATGAGCGGTGATTATGATGACCGGGAAATTGACAGTGCACTCGAACATGCGCGGAAGATGGAACGCATTGCGAAGAAGCGCAGAAAGCACATGGAGGAAGAGGAAAGGGCCAAACAAACAGGTTCCGCCATGGTAGAAGAGGAAGTCGAGACTGCCGAAGAAGAAGAGAAAACGGAAGAAAAGAAACAGACGCAGGAGAACGAACAAAGACTGGACGAGATGGCCCGGGAATTAGAGCGGATGATGAAAGAATCCGAGCAGGCGCTGAAAGAGCTTGCACAGGAATTAACGGATGCTTCCTATGAGGATATGGACCCGAAACAGCTCGAAAATATGAAAAGAAGGCACAGGGCGCAGGAACTTAAGGAAATCATGGAAGCTGATCTGAAATATCTGAAGGCCCTGTTCGATAGATTATCGAGGGAAAAGCAGGAGAGTATGAGCGGTCTTTCTTCATGGGACGATTCCAGTGCGCCGAGCGGTGTTTCTTTGGAGATTGGCGGTGTGGAAGTGCCTGTGCAAACATCTGAGGCTCCCGTTTCTGCAGAAGGTGCCAGCGTGGATGTGACAGTATAGGGAAGAGGCCCGCATGAATACAATTTTGGTAGTGGATGATGATGTTTATATAGGGGATATGCTGGAAGAGGTGCTGCACAAGGAAGGATACGGCGTGCTTCGCGCCTATTCCGGCTCCGAAGCGCTGCTTCTTCTTTCTTCCGGCAGGCCGGATCTTGTGCTGTTAGATTTGATGCTGCCCGGACTGAACGGGGAAGAAGTGCTGGCAGCCATTCAGGGGATTCCCGTGATCGTTGTCAGCGCCAGAGCGGAAGCGGAGGACAAGGTGTCTCTTTTGCTGGGTGGCGCGGCGGACTATGTGACAAAACCCTTTGATATGAAGGAACTGCTCGCGCGCATTGCAGTACAATTTAGAAAAACAACTGTTATTGAAGAGAAAACCCGACTGCATGTTGACGATATTGTGTTGGATATGGAGGCGCACAGTGTTACTGTCAACGACAGGGCAGTAAAAGTGACGAGGACAGAGTATGCCATTTTGCGGCTGCTCATGCGAAATCCTGAGCAGGTCATTCCCAAATCGGTGATTTTGGAGAAAATCAGCGGGGATACGCCGGACTGTGTGGAAAGTTCTCTGAAAGTGCATATCAGCAATCTGCGGAAAAAGCTGCGGGAAGCCGGCGGCAAAGACTATATTGAGTCCGTTTGGGGAATCGGATTCAAAATGAAAACATGATTTTATGATTTGATAAATCTTAACCATTTCTTAATCTTTCTCTTAACTATTTTCTTAACCTTTATCCTGTATCATTAGAAAAGTTGAAAGAAAAGCATTTTCAACGATTGAATCTGAGTGTCTGCTGAAGCAGACAAATAGGTGTAAAAATAAAAAAAAGGAGTGGTTACTGAATGGAGTATGTTTTGACAGCCAATGCTTTGTGCAAGCAGTATAAACATTTCAAGGCGTTGAACAATTTTTCCATGCATGTTCCAAAGGGGGCAGTTTATGGCTTCGTGGGCAGAAATGGAGCGGGCAAGACGACATTGATCAGGCTGGTATGCGGCCTGCAGTATGCGACATCGGGCGACTATACGCTCTATGGTGTGAACAGTGCGCAGAAAGAGATTACGGCATCCCGGAGAAGAATGGGGGCTATCGTGGAGAGCCCGTCAATTTATCTGGATATGACGGCGGAGGAAAATCTGCGGGCGCAGTATCGGGTCCTCGGACTGCCTTCCCGGGACGGCATATCGGAACTTTTGGAACTGGTCGGGCTGGAAAATACGGGAAGAAAGAAAGCGAAAGATTTTTCATTGGGAATGCGCCAGCGGCTCGGCATTGCAATTGCGTTGGCGGGAGACCCGGATTTCCTGCTTTTGGATGAACCGATTAACGGACTCGACCCACAGGGTATCATCGAAATACGGGAATTGATTCTGAAGTTGAACAGGGAGCGACAGATAACGGTGTTGATCTCCAGTCATATTCTGGATGAACTGTCGCGGCTGGCGACCCACTATGGTTTTATCGACAACGGTCGTATGGTAAAAGAAATCAGCGCACAGGAGCTGGAAGCAGCCTGCAGAAAATGCGTTCATCTGGAAGTCTCCGACAGCCGGATACTCGCACGCGTGCTGGATGAACTGCGGATGGAGTATACCGTTCTTTCCGACACGCAGGCGGATGTTTTTGCAAAGATCAATATTACGGAACTGACGCTCGCGCTGGCGAAACAGAACTGCAGTGTGCTTTCCATACAGGAAAAGGACGAAAGTCTGGAAAGCTATTATATCAATCTGGTAGGAGCAAATTGAGTGTCTGCTGAAGCAGACAGATGGGAGTAGATATGAGCAAACTGATTTATGCGAATCTGGTAAGGATGATCAGGAGTAAGGTTTTCTGGGTCTCGGAGATTTTCCTGACAGGTTATAGTATTTTTGTATATGCAATGGGGATGATCAATGTCAGAAATGGCAGTATGATGATTAATCACGGATGGACGGTTTATTTTTTCAATGAAATGCTTTTTATCCATGTTGTCATGGCTGTTTTCATTCCCTTTTTCATCGGGGTGGAATACAGCGACGGCACGATTCGGAATAAGATTGCGGTCGGCCATACGAGGATAGATATCTATCTGGCTAATGTGATCGTATGTTATGCGGCGGGCCTTCTGCAGTTTATTACCTATTCTGTCGTTTCTGCGCTTTCGGCCCTGTTTTTTGTCGGCCCATGTGCGTTGACGTCGATGGGGCAGATTCCGTGGCGTATCGGCTGCAGTCTGTTCATTATTCTGGCCTATACGGCAGCATTTTCCCTGATTGCCATGCTGGATGCCAATAAGGCAAGGGCGGTCGTGATCGAACTTGTGCTAGCGTTTGTCTTTGTGATGCTGGTGACGCAGATTTACAGCGATCTGCAGGAACCGGAATTGACGAACAGAGTCGTTATGTCGGAAACGGGGGAAATGGTCCTCGAAGAAAATATTCCAAACAGCAAATATGTCAGCGGAACAAAAAGAGTCGTCTATGAGTGGATTGACGCGTTTCTGCCTGAAGATCAGGCGATGTATGTGATCGACTCGGAAACGGTCTTTTCCATGAAGGCGCCGCTGTGCCTGCTTGGAGAATCGGTGGTGCTGGTTGCGGCGGGAGCTTATCTGTTTCGGCGGAAAGATATAAAGTAGCGGGGAGAGAGAAGATGGGAAGTATATCATGGCTCATGTGGGGAGTGGTGGTGTGTCTGGCGTGCATAGTTGCGGCTTTGTCCGTAAAAGTCTGCTTGCTGCGGAAGGCGGCGGTGGAACTCAGGGAGGGAATCGGGCGGATTCTCGAGACAGAGACGAATACGCTGCTTACGATATCGAGCCATGACGGGGAGATGAAAAGGCTGGCAGCGGTGTTGAATGTGGAACTTCGTAAACTTCGCGGGCAGCGGCAGCGGTACGGGCAGGGGGATTTGAAACTCAAAGAGGCGGTCGCCAATATTTCCCATGATATCAGGACGCCGCTGACCGCGCTCTGTGGTTATCTGGATTTGACCAAACAGCAGCTTGCGCAGATGCCGGTGCAGGAAGATACGGAAACACTGCGGCGTTACCTCGGGATTATGGAAAACCGCACGGAAGTCTTGACGCAGCTGACGGAAGAACTTTTCCGGTATACGGTCGTGATGTATGAAATATCAGATGTTATTTACGAAGAGGTCATATTGAATCATTTATTGGAAGAAAGTATTTCCATCTATTATGGCGCCTTAAAAGAAAATAAAATCACGCCAGTTATAAATATGCCCGAAAAGCTTGTTAAATCTAAATTAAACAAATATTTTTTGCCCAGAATCATCGGAAATATCATTGGAAACGCCATTAAATACAGCGATGGAGATTTGCATATTACGTTGTCCGAAAGAGGAGAAATGATATTTTCCAATCATGCGTCCGGTCTGGATGAAGTACAGGCCGAAAAATTGTTTGACCGTTTCTATACGGTACACACAGGCCGGAAATCTACCGGGCTTGGTCTGTCTATTGCAAAGCAGCTGACCGAACAGATGGGCGGTGCGATTGATGCCGGTTATCGGGACGGGATACTGTCAATTTCTCTCTTTTTCCAATAATTCCCGAATAAAGTAGTAAGGTATCCATTTTTGTGATAAAATATTTATAAATTCGAGAACCCTGTTAACGCTGCAAACAAATACGAAAGGGATTATATGAGCTATTATCTGGTGGATTATGAAAATGTGAAGAAGGATGGGTTGAACGGAATCAATGAGCTGTCGAAGGAAGATACGGTCTGTATTTTTTACAGTGACAATGCGGACACGCTGACTTTTGACCTGCATAGAAGGATCAATGAGTCGGAGGCGGAAATCATTTTTCAGAAGGTTGAGGTCGGGACGAAGAATGCGCTGGATTTCCAGCTTGCGACTTATCTGGGCTATATCATCGCGGAGAGAAAAGAGCAGGAGTATCATCTCGTAACGAAAGATAATGGTTTTAATATTCTATGCACTTACTGGGGAAAGCAGAATGTTAAAATAACGATGGTGACGGATCTGTCCGGCCGCAATATCAAGAAAGAGCAGGAAGAACTGGGCAAAGAGGTCGATAAGCTGATCAAAGATACGCAGATAGCGGCGGCCGTAACGAAGATCATTTTACAGTATAAGACCAAGACAGGTATCAACAATGCCCTCGTAAAGCAGTATCCAAGCAAGGATAACAAGCAGGCGAGCGAGATTTATAATGCGATCAAGCCGCTGCTTGGGGATAAAAAAGGACGCTGACGCAGAAGAAGGTATTTGGGGGATATGAGCAATCGGGAGAGGAATTTCAGGAAAAGAAAGTGTGTATTGGCGGCGATTTTGCCCGTGTGGCTGATTCTGGCAGCAGGCTGCGGCAGGACAGGAATACCGGATGGCAGTAACGGCAGGACAGAAATATCGGATGGCAGTAACGGTGGGACAGAAATACCGGATGACAGTAATGTCGGGACAGGAATACCGGATAGCAGTAACGGTAGGACGGGAACGCCGGAAGTCGTAGATGACGGCGTGGAGAAGCAGGAAGAACCGGCGGAAGCGGGGGAGCGGATACAGCTTGCACACGAGCTGGAAACAGAAGAAATTTTGCAGATTGATATCGGTTTTATCCCGGTAATTGTGGAAAAGGGAGACAGCCTGTGGAAGATTTCCGAACGGTATTATGGAGACGGAAAATACTGGGGACAGATTTATGAATATAATCAGTCGGTCATCGGAGAGAATCCGTCGCTGATCTATGAAGGAACGGAATTGATTTTTCCTTACATGGATTGACGAAGTCAATAGACAGCTTCCACATCCGTGATCGTATTATCCGTGACCTGAAAACGCCATATGGAATGGCCGGGCAGCCGGTGCTCTGTTAAATACCATGCGTTATCTATATGAGTCATATAATAAGGCGTCCCACCGCCGATAAAATTTTCATAGACATCTTCATAATCGCCATCCATCAGGCCGGAAAGATTCCGGGTACGGATGATGGTCGCATAATCCTGATTTCCGGTCATATCGGTCGAAATGGTTATGTAGAAATAGTCCTGAATCGGCGTAAGCTGTATCATGCCCGCCATCGTATCCGGCACAGGCCAGGTGTCCAGAATCTTAAAGGTATCCAGTTTGGCCTTAATAATGCTGGAATTGCCCGATACGAAGTAAATGACATCATCCTGAATGGTAAAAGAGCGGACATAGACGTTGTCCAGTTCGTCTATTTTGCGGATGCCGGCCAGATACACGCGGGTATCCCCAGAGTCACGGCGGAAAAGATACATTTCCCCGCTCATGGAGCTCCATGCGTAGAAAGTATTTGTTTTTTCATCATAAACAATATAGTGCGGCCTGTTTCCGATATCGGAAAAGGTCTGTGTATGCAGGAAACGGCCGTCTTTTTTCTCAAAAATCAAAATTCTGTTATTTTCTGTATCGTCGATCAGATATACGATGCCGTCGCTGGCAAGCGTATGTCCTCTGTTGATTTCATCCGTCATAACACTCCATTGCCAGAGCGGGTCGGTCAGATTGTCATGATAAATGACCTGATCGTGATAGCAGTCTACGAGAAAATAGGTGTCCTCTACTTTGGTAAGATAGGTTGGAACGCTTAAATCGGAGAAAGGATTCGGTTTGACTTCTTCTAATGCGGCGGCAGTCAGGGCGGCTTCGTCTACGGGTTCGGAAAGTGCCAGGCATTCAGTAACGGAATCAGCAACAGAAATTGTATGCCTGCGGTAAATGAAAAAGGCCGCAATCGCAACGGCGGCGAGGATGACAATAAAAGAGATGCAATAATGGCGAAATGTGCTTTTGTTCATAGTGGGTTTCCTCCTATCTGGTATGATAACATGATTTTGGGGTGGTGGGAAGGAGAGAAAATGGAGTTGTGGCTTTTGGACGGCCGGGCGGTGCATAGTTCCTTTGGCGGCACGCTTTCGCTCCGCGAGAAATCGTAGCGGCACTAAGTTCAAAAGCCACAAGACGGCTTTTTCGCTAAGTGCCGACGTTTCTCAAGGGCCTTCGCAGGAACTATGCACCGCCCGGCCGCCCAAAAAAACACAACGAATAAATATAATAAGAGAAAGAAGGGATATGGATATGGAAGTTGAAGTTTTAAAAATAATGATAACAATTCTTTTATTACTGTTGATACTGCTCCTTGGAGCGATGCTTTATGCGGGGATTTATCGGATGGCGCGTGTTTATAACTGGAACGGGAAGCGGTATTGCTATTTGGGGTATGTGCCGATTCGCAGGGAGAACGGGAATTTTGTTGTCAGGATTGGAGAGCGTATGGTGGATTTGTCCCGTACGACAGCATATCGAATCTGTCCGGGCAAAGCTTTTTGCCGGAAAAACAGGTATCGTGCATTGGTCGTATATGCGGAGGGGGAGAGGAGTTATCTGGTCATAGACGGTAATGTGCTGGACTTTTCCTGAACCGGTCATAAAGCATTTTAAAAGCCTCTTATGACATGCCATAAGGGGCTTTTGCCTGTCAGATATTCAATAGACTGGAAATTGCTGCGAAGTCGATAGAAAAATCTTCATATATGCCGGCTTTGACTGAATCGGAAAAGGTGTAATCACCTGTATTTTCGGATTCAAAATCATAAACAAGGACACGGTTCTTCTCCGGGTCAACAATCCAGTATTCTCTGACGCCGGCTGTGCGGTATTTAAATAGTTTTGTAAAATAGTCCATCCGTCTGCTGCCTGCTGATACGATTTCAATGATCCAGTCCGGAGCGCCAAAGCAGCCTTTATCTGTGAGTTTGTCCGGCTTGCATATTACGCTGATATCCGGTTCGACATAATTCTTATCATCTTCATTCAGAAATACTGCAAAAGGGGCGATATAAGGCCGGCATAAGCCATTGTTTGAATTGATGTATTCCCGGATGGTTCCGAAGAGTTCACCGACGATATCCTGGTGCGTTCTCGACGGAGGAGCCATATAGTATATCTGCCCGTCAATTAATTCGGCACGGCTCCCATCCGGCAGGGCATAGATATCATCGATCGTATAAAGGCTTTTCTGTACCGACGCTGGTGCCATAATGACACTTCCTTTCATGATGGTCGCAAGTTGCTTTCAGGTAGTTCCTGTTTCTATTATAGGCAGATTCCGGATGAAAAACAACCTGTTTTAACCGATATTTCTTTCCGGTGTTATTTGGAAGTCACAGTTTGCGGCCGACGGCTGAATTGTGACATTCAGAAAATCCGAAAATTCGGGAAATTATGATATACCCGACAAAACAGAGGTTTCCTTTTTGGAAGAAGTCTGATATACTAATATCCAAATGTTTGCAAAATTCTGTATGAACTGTGCTTTGGGAAACAGTTTACAGAGTTGTGGGGCGGACAGAAAGGCAGGGCCGGCAGTATATGATTACAATAAGTCTTTGTATGATAGTGAAAAATGAAGAAAAGCTGCTCGCAAGATGTCTTGACAGCGTTGCAGATCTCATGGATGAAATCATCATTGTGGATACCGGCTCCACGGACAGGACAAAAGAGATTGCGGCGCGTTATACGGATAAGGTTTTTGATTTTGTATGGGTAAATGATTTTGCGGCGGCGAGGAATTTCGCTTTCTCTAAAGCGTCTATGGAATACATTTATTCGGCGGATGCCGACGAAGTGCTGGATGAAGAGAATCGGGCGAACTTCCGGCGGCTGAAAGAGAATCTACTGCCGGAAATCGACATCGTACAGATGTATTATGCGAACCAGCTCGATTTCGGTACGATTTATAATTTTGATAAGGAACTGCGGCCAAAACTTTTTAAAAGAGTACGTTCCTTTGTCTGGGAAGAGCCAATTCATGAGCAGGTCATTTTGGAACCGATAATTTATGACAGCAATGTCGCAATTTTGCATCTGCCGGACAGCAATCATAAGAACAGGGATTTGGCGGCTTTTGCGCGGATGACGTCATCGGGGCGGCGTTTGTCAAAGCGGCTTCATAATATTTATGCGAAAGAACTTTTTATTTCAGGAGAGGAACAGGATTTTCTGACGGCTATGTCATTTTTTGAAAGTTCCTGTGCGGATACAGAGCGCTCGCTGGATGAAATCAAGGAGGCGGCGTGTGTCGTGGCACGGGCGGCCAGATTCAGTCAGGATACGGAGAAATTTTTTAAATATGCGCTGAAGGTTGTTGCCAGTGAGGGCTGTTCGGAAATCTGCTGTGAACTCGGAACATATTTTCTGGAGCGGCAGGATTTGGAAGAAGCAATCGTATGGTTTTACAATGCCGTGTATGAAACGGAGAGTATCCTTAATATACATAGTAGTGGGGATGTTCCGCTGCGGGGGCTTGCGGAATGTTACAGGCTTGCCGGAAATGCGGAGCAGGCGGAGGCGTATGGGAAGCTTGCGGCGGAGTGGAAAGTGTGAGAAGAAGTTCTAAAACTCGCAGCAAAGGCTGCTTCGTTAAGAACTTCTACGGTTCGCGTGGCGAACCTTTCTCACACTGCAGAATGCCCTGGCGGCCATTCTGCATGAATTGTTTGCGCTGGCAGAGCCGGTATGACTGAAAGGAGCAGACAGATTGAATATTACGGTTATTCGGCATGGGAAAGTGGATATGCGCTGGCCGCGCTGGTGTAATGCTGAAGAATTTGACAACGCGTGCCTTCAGTATGAGGAAGCGGATATTCTGCCGGTTCATGCGGAAAAGAAAGCGGCTGCTGCGGGGGAACCGGTAGTTACGGGGAAAATATATGTCAGTACCCAGCATCGAAGCCTGAAAACAGCAAAAGCTCTGTTTGGAGAACAGGAATATATTCAAATGAGCGGCCTTTGTGAAGTTCCGCTTCGTTCTTTTACAAAGTTGGGATTCCGGCTGCCGTTATGGGTCTGGAATATGGTCGGCAGGCTTCAATGGTATTTTGGGAGCAGGCGTCAGACGGAAAGCCGTAGTGATACGGTCAAAAGGGCGAAAGCGGCAGTCAGGTATCTCGCAGAAGAGAAAGATTGTGTCGTTGTGACGCATGGTTTTTTTATGAAAACATTTCTCAGAGAACTGGAAAAGGCGGGCTATGTTCTAAAAGGAAACCGTGCATTTGGATTTGAAAATTTACATATGGTAAGAGCAGAAAAGCGGCAGAATGAAGGGCTGTCTTGAAAGAATGTGTTTTGCAATTACCTGTGAACTGTATGAGAAGAAAGGAAATAAGGGAAATAAGCAGATGAAATGGGAAGAAAATGTCAGGAAGGTCGTACCCTATGTGCCGGGTGAACAGCCGCAGAAAAAGGACATTATCAAGTTAAATACGAATGAGTGCCCCTATCCGCCTTCGCCGATGGTGCAGAAGGCGATGCAGGAAATGGATTATCAGGACTTGCGCCTGTACCCGGAATTTCCGGAGAAAACACCGCTTACGGCGCACCTTGCGGAATACTATCATGTGAAGGAAGAGCAGATTTTTATCGGAGTCGGCTCGGATGATGTATTGTCGATGGCGTTTTTGACTTTTTTTAATTCTGACAGACCTGTCTTTTTCCCGGATATCACTTATTCCTTCTATGATGTCTGGGCGGACATCTACCGGATACCCTATGAGGTGAAGCCGCTCGATGCGGATTTCTGCATTCGGAAAGAGGATTATATGGGAGAATGCGGCGGTATCATCTTCCCGAATCCCAATGCGCCGACAGGTGTTTTGATGGGTGTGGAGGATATTGAGGATATCGTAAAGGCACATTCTGACGTTGTTGTCATAATTGATGAAGCATATATAGATTTTGGCGGAACGACCTGTCTTCCTTTGCTGGAAAGCTATGACAATCTGCTGGTAGTCCGTACTTTTTCCAAGTCAAGGGCTATGGCGGGCAGCAGAATCGGTTATGCTATTGGTAACGAAAAGTTGATCCGATATCTGAACGATGCGAAATACTCCGTCAATTCCTATACGATGAACCGGCCTGCACTGCGGCTCGGGGCGGAATCCGTGAAGGATGATGCGTATTTTAAAGAAATCTGCGGAAAGATCATCCGGACGAGGGAGCGGAGCGAAAAAGAGCTGGCGGCGCTAGGGTTTACGTTTCCGAAGTCCTATGGAAACTTCATATTTGCATCCCATAAAAAAGTCAGAGCAAAGGAGATTTTTGAGAAACTGAAGGAACGCGATATTTATGTAAGGCATTGGAACAAGGCGAGAATCGATGATTATCTGCGGATTACGATTGGAACGGATGAAGAAATGGATGCGTTATTTGCGGCTCTGCGCTCGATTGTCTAAAGGGAATGCTTTGAAAAGACAGGCGCTTTTCCGCAGCGTATCGCATGAAACATAAATTTTTCACAGACAAACTCATCAGAATAAGAAAAAAGAAAGGAAAGGTCATTTATATGGATAATCTGGCGATTTGGTTTATGAACACATTAGGGCAGTATGTATCGAGGGAGGTCGTTATTTTTATCATCTCCATGATTCCGATTTTGGAACTGCGCGGAGGTCTGCTCGTTGCATCTTTGCTGCATGTTTCGATAACAACTGCTATCCCAATCTGCATTGTCGGGAATATTATCCCGATTCCGTTTATTTTACTTTTTATCAAGCAGATTTTTAAATGGTTAAAGAAGATTAAACTTTTCAGGGGCATTATTGAAAGACTGGAAGCGCGGGCAATGAGCAAAAGTGATAATATTAAAAAATATGAATTTTGGGGCCTGATGCTTTTCGTCGGCATTCCGCTTCCGGGAACGGGTGCATGGACCGGTTCTCTGATCGCGGCGCTGCTCGATATTGATTTTAAGAAAGCTATCTTGGCAGAGTTGTGTGGAATTGTAATAGCAACTGTTATCATGTCGATCGTATCATATGGATTGTTGGGAGCGCTGATTTCTTAGGATGAAAGATTTTTCTACGAAAAATGATTCTTTGAAAAGTTCTTCTTCGAAGAATGATTCTACGAAAAGATTTCTTATAAAAATTATCGCAGGTATTGTGGCGTTATTTGCTATTGCAGTCGTATCCTTATCTGTTAAAACGGGATTTGATTTTACGGCCTGGGGGATTTTTGCGGAAAAAAGCACGAATCTGGCATTGCAGAGAGGGGTCAAAGCGACCAGCGACAGTGTAGAGGTTGCAGAGCTGTCGGCGGAAAAGGCAATCGACGGGGATGATGAAGCATTATCTTCCCGCTGGTCGAGCGAGAATAACTGGGAGGATGCTTCCCACTATATAGAACTGGAATTTCCCGAAGAAATTTCAGTTTCTTTTGTTGTATTGAAATGGGAGCGGACGAACGTTATCGAATATTGCCTCGAAGGCTCGCTGGATGGGGAAAACTGGCAGATTCTGGAGTCTTTCGATAAGGCGCCGGCTTCCAGAAAGCAGGAAATTCCGCTGGATGAGCCGGCGAGAGTGCGGTTCCTGCGGTTGTCTACGAGTGCGGTATCACAGGAAAAAGCGGACTATTCCCATTTGTACCAGAATGTGTCGCTGTATGAGTTTGAAGTATATGCGGACAAGCCCGTGGCCTATCTGTTGGATGCACCGGAAATTGTTACAATGGAAAATAACAAACGTTATTTGCGAATGCCGGAAGTACCGGAAGGCTATCGGCTTACCTATCTGGGAGCGGATTATGAGCAGGTCGTCGGAGCGGATTGTGAAGTCTATGAGACGATAGAGGAAAAGGAAGTAACGGTCGGTTTTCTGGTGGAACCGGAGGACGGAAGTCCGGCAGGAGGAAAGTCCGGGAAGAAAGCAGGAACAGAGAGTGGCGAAGAGGTTTCCTTTACGATTGCGGTGCCGGCTGCGGCGGATGAACTGTCGGGCGGCAATGAGGCGCCGGAGGTGATTCCTGCAATCGCGGAATGGGACGGCGGCGAGGGGTATTTTGTGCCGGGCGGGGATTCCCGCATCATTGTACAGCGCGTAAAGACGCAGGAAGAAGGGGCACAGGGAGAAAATGTGCAGCAGGCGGAAAATCTTCAGCCGGGGGAGGAACTGCAGCCGGAGGATGATTTTTGGCAGCGGGAAAGCCTGCAGCAGACAGCAGAACTCTTCGCGTCACGGTATCAGGAAATCATGGGTCATGAAATTCCTGTACTGGAAGGAACATGGGAAGACGTGCGGCCGGGAGATTTTTATCTGGCCTATGGCGGTGCGGAGAACGGGGATACGGAAGCGTTTTATTGGAGTGATGATGCTCTGGGCGGTATCGGCGAAGAGGGATATGTCTGCGAGATTACTGACAAGTGTGTTATAAGCGGGACGCACAGACAGGGCATCTACTGGGGAACCATTACCGCCTTACAGATTTTAAAAGGACAGGAAGGCAGTATGCCGCAGGGCAGGATACGCGATTATCCGAAATATCCGGTGCGCGGTTTTGGCATCGATGTGGCGAGAAAGCCTGTTTCGATGGCGATGCTGTATCAGATTGTGGAAAATATGTCCTGGTATAAAATGAATGACCTCTGCATTCATCTCAACGACAATATCATTTTGAGCACGAGCGGACTGACGGGCTCGGTAGAAGAGGCGATGACAGCGTACAGTGCCTTTCGGGTCCGCGTCAGTATCAAAAATGACGAGGGAGAAAGGCTGGATGCGGAAGATTACAGCTATACGGCGGCGGAGTTTGCCGCCCTGATCGCTGATGCCGAAAGTTACGGCGTGCGTATCGTGCCGGAAATCGATACGCCGGCCCATTCGCTGGCCATTACGAAGCTTTTCCCTGAATACGCGGTGACGAGGAGTACCGAGAGCGTTGACCAGATTGAAGTGAATAATGAAGAAGCGGTGCAGCTTGTGAAGGATATCTGGACGGAAGTGCTCATCGGCGGACAGGATGAAGAGGAACGCGGCTCTGGACGTGCGGCTTTTCAGGGGGCTTCTGTCGTGAACATCGGGATGGATGAATACTACGGCGCCGGAGAAGCCTGCCGGCGGTATATGAACGAACTGATCGGGCACATACGGGATGTGAGCGATGTGGAGACGATTCGGCTATGGGGCAGTCTCACCAATATGGAAGGGACGACGATGCCGTCCACAGAGCAGCTTCAGATGAATATCTGGAGCATGATATGGGCCGACCCGGTCGAAATGTATCAGGCCGGCTATACGCTGATCAATATGCAGAACAATCATTTGTATATCATACCGGGCGGCGGCTATGATTACCTCGATACAGAAGAACTTTATCAGAACTGGGAACCGAACAAATTTTATGACTACAACCAGTTGGAGACGATTCCTGCTTATTCCCCGCAGATGGCGGGAGCATCCTACATGCTCTGGAACGATATGAGCGGCAGTCTGAATGTGGGAATCAGCGAATGCGACCTGTTCGACAGGTTCTTTGCGCCGCTTGGTGTCATTGGCGGAAAGCTGTGGGGCGAGACGGAGGGCTCATATCAGGAATGGCAGGCGCGCTTTGGAGCGCTCGGCCTTTCGCCGGGCAGCAACCCTTATGCGGCACCGGCCTGGGAAGGGGATGCGCTGCGGTTTTTGCAGGAAGAGACGCTTTCCCTGTCAGGGGAGTCCGATTATGTAGTGACCGGCTATACAGGCGGATACGGGAACGGCATCGGCATCGGCGGCAGTTATACCGTCAGCATGAATGTTTACCGGGAGCCATCCGATAGTATGGAAGAAATTCTTTTCGAGACGAGCAGCGTCTATGGTCAGACGGCCTTTAAGGCGGCGCAGACAGGAACGGGACGGGTTGGCTTTTCCAGGGAAGGCAGGGACTATTCCTTTGATTATACGCTGCCTGTCGGGGAATGGGTGAATCTGACAATACGGGGCGAACAGAATCGGACGAGCCTGTATGTTAACGGTGAACTGGTGGATACGCTGGGAGATGGAGAGCCTTTTGGTGAATATGCGTCATTTGTGTTTCCGCTCGAACGGATTGGTTCCAGAACCCATAGTTTTCATGGTATGATAAAAGAGATTATTGTTTACGCCGCCGATGGCGGTGTGACAGGCTGAGAAAGGAATACGGTCATAAAGATGGAAGCATATACTGATTTTGCCGGCGTTTACGATACGTTCATGGACGAAACTCCCTACGAGGAATGGTGTGAATTTGTTGACGCTGCGCTCACGCGTTACCGGATAAAAGAAGAAACAGCGGATACAATGCTTTTGCAGGAGCAGAACTCGGTGGTGGATTTGGGATGCGGAACGGGAACGCTGACCGAACTTCTGGCGGCAAAAGGCTATGATATGATCGGCATCGACAATTCGCAGGAAATGCTTCAGATCGCGATGGAGAAGCGGGCGCGTTCCGGGCTGGACATCCTGTATTTACAGCAGGATATGCGGGAGTTCGAATTATATGGGGCAGTAGGGGCCGTGATCAGCGTATGCGACAGCCTGAACTATCTGCTCACGGAGGAAGAGCTGCTTTCCACTTTCCTGCTGGTGCATAATTATCTGTATCCGGGCGGAGTGTTTGTTTTTGACTTCAATACGGTCTATAAATATGCAGAAGTCATCGGGGACGCGACGATTGCCGAAAACCGGGAAGAGTGCAGTTTTATCTGGGAAAATTATTATCATCCAGAAGAAGAGATCAACGAGTATGATTTGACCATTTTTGTAAAAAATGACAGTGAGGGAAAAAGAAATAAAGGCGAATGCGGTAAGGAAGAAAAATGGCGGAAAGAGGCCGGTGGAGAAGAAAACAGCTTCCGGCGGTTTCAGGAGACGCATTATCAGCGGGGATACCGGCTGGAGCAGATGAGGGCGCTGCTTGAAAAGGCTGGATTGTCTCTGGTGGAAGCAGTCGATGCAGATACCCGCGGGGAAGTGACGGCGGAAAGCGAACGGATCATTGTGATCAGTAGAAAGGAAAAATAACTTTTGCAGGTACATGGGAAAGGAGTATGGTTATAAAGATGTCAGATTATTTGGTGAGAGCGACGGCGGCGGATGCGCAGATACGCGCGTTTGCGGTGACGTCAAGGGATTTGGTGGAAGAGGCAAGGAGCAGACATGACTTGAGCCCGGTCGTTACGGCCGCGCTCGGCAGGCTGATGACGGGAGCCTGCCTGATGGGCAGTATGTTGAAAGGCGAGCAGGATGTATTGACTCTACAAGTCAGTGGAGACGGTCCGGTGCGGGGCATGACGGTGACGGCGGATTCGAAAGGCAATGTGAAAGGTTATGCACAGGCGCCGCAGGCGATGATGCCGCCGAATGCACAGGGTAAGCTTGACGTGGGCGGTGTGATCGGAAAAGGGTATCTGACCGTCATCAAAGATATGGGAATGAAAGACCCCTATGCTTCCAAGGTGGAACTGCAGACAGGAGAGATTGCCGACGATCTGACCTATTATTTTGCCGCATCGGAGCAGGTGCCTTCCTGTGTGGCGCTGGGTATCCTGATGGAGCGGAACAATACGGTGAAGCAGGCGGGCGGCTTTATCATCCAGCTCATGCCTTTTGCGCAGGAAGAGGTCATTCAGAAACTGGAGGAGAAGATTTCCGGTCTGAAACCGGTGACGACGCTGCTTGAGGAAGGCAATACGCCGGAGCAGATTCTTTCGCTCATTTTAGGGGATATGGGGCTTGAGATTACGGAGAAAACGCCCGTGCAGTTTTTATGCGGCTGTACGAAGGAGCGGGTGGAAAAGGTGCTTTACAGCTTGAAAAAAGAGGACATAAAAGAGATGATCGCGGAGGGCAAAGATGTGGAACTGCATTGCCATTTCTGCAATACGGATTATGTATTCACAGTGGATGAACTGACAAAAATGGTATAAAACTGGTACAGATACAGGATAAAAAGCGGATAGGACAGGAGAATTGCAGGCTGAGAAAGGAGAATGGTCATTAAAATGAAGCATGGTTTTGTGAAAGTTGCGGCGGTGACGCCCGAAATAAAGGTAGCAGACCCGGTCTATAATGCACAGCAGATTTGCGCCCGCATGGAAGAGGCGGCGGAAAAAGGCGCGAAGATCATTGTTTTCCCGGAGTTGTGCCTGACGGGTTATACATGCGGCGATCTGTTTTTGCAGGAATTGCTTTTGAAAGAGGCAAAAGAGCAGCTGCGGGTGATCGCCGATGCGTCGGAGGGCAGCGATGCGCTCGTTTTTATCGGGCTGCCGGTGGAAAAGGCGCATAAACTCTATAATGTAGCGGCTGTTATTCATGATGGTAAGGTTCTGGCGATGATTCCGAAGCGTTTTATTCCCGCTTATGCGGAATTTTATGAGACGAGGCATTTTACGCCGGGAAATCAGGAACCGGAAACGTATCTGCTGGAGGAGGAAGAGATACCGTTCGGAACGGACATTTTGTTTCAGGCGGACTCCATGCGGGAACTCGTCGTTGGCTGTGAGATCTGTGAGGATATCTGGGTACCGGATTCACCCGGCCTTTCCCATGCGATGGCGGGGGCGAGCGTACTCGTCAATCTGTCCGCATCCAATGAGACGGTGGGAAAAGACAGTTACCGGGAAATGCTTGTCAAGTCGGCCAGCGCACGGTTCATAGCGGGGTATGTTTATGCTTCCGCCGGTGAGGGAGAGTCCACGCAGGACCTTGTTTTCGGCGGACACAACATGATTGCCGAGAATGGAACGATATTATCGCAGTCGAAGCGTTTCAGCGCGCAGACGGTCTATGCGGATCTGGATATTCACAGGCTGAACCACGAGAGGCGCAGAATGTCAAGCTATCAGCTGGGACACAGAGAAAAATACCAGATGATATCTTTTCATATGGAAGAGGAGGATACAGAACTCGAACGCGTTTATCATGCGGCGCCTTTCGTTCCTTCCGAAAAAGAAGAACGGGAGAAGCGTTGTGAGGAGATTTTATCGATTCAGTCTTATGGATTAAAGAAGCGGTACGAGCATACGGGTGCAAAAACGGCGGTCATCGGTGTTTCCGGCGGGCTGGATTCCACGCTGGCACTGCTCGTGACGGTACGCGCTTTTGATATGCTGGGGCTTTCCAGGGATAAGATCGTTGCGGTCACGTTGCCCTGCTTTGGAACGACGGACAGGACTTATAATAACGCTTGTGATTTAACAAAGATGCTCGGCGCCACGTTAAAGGAAGTCGATATTAAAGAAGCGGTGACAGTTCATTTCCGGGATATCGGACAGGAAAGCGACAATCACGATGTTACCTATGAAAACGGACAGGCGAGGGAGCGTACGCAGGTACTGATGGATATCGCCAATCAGGCGAACGGCATGGTCATCGGTACCGGCGATATGTCGGAGCTCGCACTCGGATGGGCGACCTACAACGGCGACCACATGTCCATGTATGGCGTGAACAGCGGCGTGCCGAAAACGCTGGTGCGCCATCTCGTAAAATATTATGCGGATACCTGTCAGGACGAGGAACTTTCAAAGGTTCTGCTGGACATACTTGACACACCTGTCAGTCCGGAACTCCTGCCGCCTTCCGGCGATGCGATATCCCAGAAAACGGAAGACCTGGTCGGCCCCTATGAGCTGCATGACTTTTTCCTCTATTATATGCTGCGGTGTGGGTTCGAACCGGCCAAAATCTATCGGATTGCGAAGGTTTCTTTTGCCGGCAGGTATACGGATGAGATCATTCTAAAGTGGTTAAAGACTTTTTACCGCAGATTCTTTGCGCAGCAATTCAAACGCTCCTGTCTGCCCGACGGCCCCAAAGTCGGCAGTGTCGCACTCTCTCCCAGAGGAGATCTGCGTATGCCCTCGGATGCCGCCGCTGCGATATGGCTCAGGCAGCTTCAGGAACTTTAATTTAATTGGCGGAATTTGTTTCCGCATCGGAGGCCTCCCCTGCGGAAACGGCTTTTTCCAATGAAGCGGTGATGGCATTTAACAGGATCATGGAGGTATACTTGCTGTCGTCGGAATATGTAATGCCGTCCAAGCTCTGGTTGGAGATGATCTGGTTCGCAAGGTCTTCAAAAGAGGGCTGAATCAGAGGATACATCGTTGTAACGGCTTCATCCAGATTCACAAGGCGTATGGAATTAATGTTCCGCTCGTCAACAGTAACCTCTATTTCCACAACATTGTCATTCAAGATCAAAGAGGTCGTATATACACCGGGAACATAAGTATTTGACGTCGTCTGCGTCATTGTCGGCACTGTTTCCGGTTTTTCTTCTCTTGGCAGAAACATGATGATGAGCAGGACGATGAAAAGAATACCGAGCACAGCGAGGATTCCGGTATAAATCAATTCTTTTACATGAAGCACAACAATTTTGGTTTTGGAACTCATAGAATAATATCCTCATAGAAAATCTTTTTTATCAGTTTATGAAAGGGCGGGCCGGATTATGAATGGAAATGACAGGTTTTATGATCTGAGCGGCATCTGGCAGGCCGATATTGGTGATGGAAAGCAATATCCGATACGGCTTCCGGGAACGTTGGATGAAAATGCTATCGGATATCGGGACAGCGGCGGCGGGCAGGTGCACCCGGATGAGACTTTGGGGAGTCATGCGGCGGGTACGGAAGAAAGCGGCGCGGCAGGTGAGACGGAAAACGGTGCGGCGGGAGGACAGTCCGGGACTGCGCCAGAGCAGCGTGAGGCAGATGCGCCGTGCGGGGATGCACCGATTGCCATGCGGTTCACACGGAAATATACATATGAAGGTGAGGCGAGGCTGACGCGCAGTCTGACTTTTGAAGCGCCTCCCGGAAAAAGGATTTTTCTGGAAGCGGAGCGGGCGAGATGCCTGCGGCTTTTTATCGACGGAAAAGAAGTACCTGTTTTCGGGGAAGCGACGCTCTGCACGCCTTATATATTCGAAGTGACGGGGCTGCTCGATGGAACTCATGAAATGACACTTCTGTCGGATAATAGCTATCCGGGACTGCCGCATGATGCCATCGTCTATTCTTCGGCGGCAACGGATGAAACCCAGACGAACTGGAACGGCGTGCTCGGGTATCTCAGACTGCGGGTAGAAGAACCGGTATTTCCTGCATCGGTGCGGGTGTATCCGAAGGGGAGCAGTCTGACTGTCAAAGTGGAACTGTGCACGGACGGGCCGTGGGCGGGTACGGTTTCCCTGCAGTCGGAGGCACTTTTAGAAACGACACAGATGTCAGTGCAAATCGGAGAGCGTACGGACAAAGCGGAGGCAGGCAAGACAGACACAGCAGGCGGAACGGATAGAGCAGGCAAGACAGATGCGGCAGGAACGGAAATTGTGTTCCCGGCCCTTGTCCTGCGGGAAGATGTGAAACGGTGGGATGAGGAAGAGGGTAATTTATACGAATTGACCGTCACTTTATCGAATGGCACATCTAAAACAATTTCTTTCGGCATCCGGGATTTCGGGGTGGACGAAGGCGGAATGCTTTCGCTGAACGGCAGGCGTTTTTTTCTGCGGGGCGAGGCAAACTGCGCGGTATTCCCGGAAACCGGGTATCCGCCGATGTCGGTGGATGTCTGGAGGGAAATCCTGAAAAAATACCGTGCTTACGGGGTGAACTGTATGCGGTTCCATTCCCATTGTCCGCCGGAGGCGGCTTTTGCGGCGGCGGATGAACTCGGCATGCTGATGCAGCCGGAGCTGTCCCACTGGAATCCGAAGGATGCTTTTGAATCGGAAGAAAGTTATGCCTATTACCGGGCGGAGCTTGCGGGGATTCTGCGGATGCTGGCGAACCATCCGTCTTTCGTGATGCTGACCTTCGGCAATGAACTGCACGCTCTGCCAAAAGGGCATGAGCGGATGGATGCGCTTCTTGTGATGGCGCGTGAACTGGATGATACGAGACTGTATGCCAACGGTTCTAATGTGCATTATGGGGAGCGCGGCTGTGACAGGGAAAGCGATTTCTACACTTCATTCACTTTTTATGAGATGGAACTGCGGGGAACTTTCGCCGATATGAAAGGATACATTAATCACACTTATCCGAATGCGATGACGAACTTTGACCAGACGATGGAAGCGCTGCGGAAGACTTATGCCGGACCGGTATTCAGTTTTGAAGTCGGACAGTTCGAAATCCTGCCTGATTTTGCGGAACTTTCGGCATTTCAGGGGATTTCCGAACCAGCGAATCTCCGGATGATTCAGCAGAAGGTCGAAGAACAGGGCATGATGGCGGATTGGCAGAAATATGTGGAGGCTTCCGGGGAACTTTCCCGTATCTGTTACCGGGAGGAAATTGAAGCGGCCATGCGTACGGAGCGGCTTTCCGGTATTTCCCTGCTCGGACTGCAGGATTTTCCGGGACAGGGAACGGCGCTCGTGGGGATGATGAACTCCCATTTGGAGCCTAAGCCGTATAGATTCGCAAGGCCTGAGGCGTTCCGGCAGTTTTTTACGGACAGACTGCCGCTCGTTCTCCTGCCGAAATATACCTACGAAAATACGGAAACGCTTCGAGCGGAAGTAAAGATTGCCAATTTTGGAAAAAAAGAGCTGACAGGCCGTCTGCATTGTGAACTGCGGGAGTGTTCGCGTGAGGAATCATATGGAGAATCGTGCGGTGGGCAGAAAGCGGGATTTGGGGACTCCCTTTTTGGGGCAGAATTTTGCGCAGAGCAGGAAATCGTTTGTCCGCCGGGAAGGCTGACGGCGGCGGGCTGTCTGGATTTTACGCTGGGAAAAGCAGACAGACCGATGCGGCTGCAGTTGACCGTATCGCTCGGCGGGGCATCGAATCATTATCCGGTCTGGGTATATCCGCCGGTCAGTCCGGTATGTCCGGAGGAAGTATGGGAAACAGAGCATCTGGATGAAAAAACGATAGCCGTACTGGATGCCGGAGGGACGGTGTATCTGACGCCGCCGGCCACACAGGAAGCGCAGCCTCATTCCATACAGGCGCAGTTTTCGACGGACTTCTGGTCGGTGGGGACTTTTCCGGGGCAGGAGGGCGGCATGGGACAGTTCATTGACGCCGCGCACCCCATTTTTCAGGATTTTCCGACCGAGTTTTACAGTAACTGGCAGTGGTGGCCGATGGCCGTGCAGCGCGCAGTCATTTTACCAAAACGTTTTGATGCGATCATCGCGGAAATGGACAGCTATGCTTTTTTGCGGCCGATGGCGAAACTCTTTGAGTGCCGTTGCGGGAACGGAAAACTGCTCTTTTCTACGCTGAATCTGCAGAATCTGCAGCAGTATCCGGAAGCGCGGGCCCTGCAGCATTCCATTTACCGGTATCTTGCGTCCGCGGCGTTTGAGCCGGAGCAGAAGTTGGACGTGGAGGCCGTGCAGGAGCTGGTGAGGTAGGGAGATGAGATACGCTCGTCCGCCCGCCACCCGTCCCGCAGGCTGTAGATGTCCCTTTGGAGCCACGCTCTCGCTCCGCGAAAAATGCAGCGGTACTAAGTTCAAAAGTAGCAAAGCCGCTTTTTCACTAAGTGCCGGCATTTTTCCAGGGGCTCCGCAGGGACATCTACAGCCTGCGGGACGGGTGGTGGGCGGATAATCTTTTGAGAAAAAAAGAGAAGCATTGACAAAACCGTTTCTCCGGTGTTATTCTGATACAGGACAAAGGCGTTCTTATTGAGAGGGATAAGAATGCCTTTTTGTATATTTATATCACATGATATATGGCAGAAATTCAGGTTGAGAAATACATGGCTATTAAAATGATCATGGAAAGGAAGGAAAGAAATGGGAAGAAACTATACAAAACAGGATATTCTCAGGCTGGTGCAGGAGGAAGATGTGGAATTTATCCGTCTCCAGTTCACGGATATTTTCGGGAACCTGAAAAATGTGGCGATTACGGTAAGCCAGCTGGAAAAGGCGCTGGATAACGAGTGTATGTTCGATGGCTCTTCCATAGAAGGCTTTGCGCGGATTGAGGAATCCGATATGTATTTGAACCCGGATTACAATACGTTTGAGATTTTTCCGTGGAGGCCGCAGCAGGGAAAAGTGGCACGGCTCATATGTGACGTTTACCGTCCGAACGGAACCCCTTTTGAGGGAGACCCGCGCTATATCCTGAAGCGGGCCATTCAGGAGGCCGCCGCTATGGGGTATGTTTTTGAGGTGGGGCCGGAGTGCGAATTTTTCCTTTTTAACACGGATGAAAATGGTATGCCGACCACCATTACTCATGAACAGGCTGGTTATTTCGATTTGGGACCGGTGGATTTTGGGGAAAATGCAAGGCGCGATATGGTTCTGACACTGGAAGAAATGGGATTCGTCATTGAGGCATCTCATCATGAGGTGGCGCCGGCACAGCACGAAATTGATTTCCGGTACGACGAGGCGCTTACCACGGCGGATAATATCATGACCTTTAAGCTTGCAGTCAAGACGATCGCTAAACGACACGGTCTTCATGCGACCTTTATGCCCAAGCCCAAATACGGCGTGAATGGTTCCGGTATGCACATCAATATGTCGTTATCGAAAGACGGCCGGAATATTTTTGCGGATGAAAAGGATAAGTTCGGTCTGAGCAAAGAGGCTTATTACTTTATCGGCGGCATTATGAAGCATATGAAAGGCATGACGGCAATCACCAATCCGCTCGTCAATTCTTATAAAAGACTCGTACCCGGGTTTGAGGCGCCGGTCTATATTGCATGGAGCGCGACCAACAGAAGCCCGTTAATTCGGATTCCGGCGACGCACGGCGTTGGAACGAGAATCGAACTGCGCTGCCCGGATCCGTCGGCCAATCCGTATCTGGCGCTGGCAGTCTGCCTGCGCGCGGGCCTTGACGGCATCGCGAATCAGATCATGCCGCCGGAAAGCGTGGACTGCAATATTTTTGAAATGAGCGACGGACAAAAGGCGGCAGCCGGAATTGAAGAAATACCGGGAACGCTGATTGAAGCGGTCTATGCGATGGAAGCGGACCCTTTTATCAAAGAGGTATTGGGAGCACATACCTATACCAAATATATCAATGGCAAAAAAGACGAATGGTATCGCTACCGTTCGCAGGTGACGGATTGGGAAATCGGGGAATATCTGAATAATTTCTGACATGTCTGTCGGAAAAAGCCTGGCGTAAGGAGGTGGACGTGTGATCAATATAATAATAGCCCTGCCCAAGATAGATGACGCCAGAGGCATCCGGAGCATCCTGCTTAAAAACGGATTTAACGTGACAGGCGTATGTACAACGGGAGCACAGGTCCTCAGCCAGATCGACGGATGGAGCGACGGGATCATTATATGCGGATACAAACTGAACGACATGATGTATTCGGAATTACACGATTGCCTGCCGGATAGTTTCGATATGCTGCTCATGGCTTCCCGGCGTGCGATGAATGACTGCCTGAACAACGATATCGTCTGCCTGCCTATGCCTTTTAAGGTGCATGACCTGGTCGATACGGTCTCCATGATGGGGCATACGATCATACGAAGACAGAAAAAGGCAAAACAGAAACCGAAAGAGCGGAACGCCGAGGAAACGGCGTTCATCAAGGAAGCCAAGGAACTGTTGATGTTCCGTAATAATATGACCGAAGAAGAGGCATACCGCTATATCCAGAAATGCAGCATGGACAGCGGCACGAATATGGTGGAGACCGCGCAGATGGTGTTGACGATGTTGACGTAAGAAGAATGCCTGAAATACAGCATTCTTCCAGATTAAGTATTTTTTCATACAATCAGAAGGCCGCCGGACCGGCACATAGTTTCCCGGCGGAAGCCCTTGAAAAACGTCGGCACTTAGTGAAAAAGCCGTTTAAGGCTGTTGAACTTAGTACCGTTACGTTTTTCGCGGAGCGAAAGCGTGCTGACAAGGGAACTATGTGCCGGTCCGGCGGCCTTCTGATTGTATGAAAAGGCACTTTTAGCACAGTGAATTGCATTTACTGTGCTTTATGTGTGCCGGAATCTGTAATAAGATAATAAGTAATAAGAATGCTCTTATTGTGGCGGTCATTTTGTGATAATTTATTTTGCAAAAAACAGAAAGGCGGGATTACGGATGAAGTTTACGAAAATGCACGGGTGTGGGAATGATTATATTTATATTAACGGAGCTGTAGCGCGGATTGCGCAGGGGGATAAACCGGAACTCGTACGGAAGATCAGCGACAGGCATTTCGGAATCGGCGGGGACGGGGCGATTTTTATCAACCCTTCTACGGAAGCGGATTTTGAGATGGAAATGTATAACGCGGACGGCAGCAGGGCGGAAATGTGCGGAAACGGCATCCGCTGTGTGGCAAAATATGTATATGATAACGGACTGACGGACAAGACGGAGATCAGCATTGTCAGCTGCGGACAGGTGAAGTATCTGGAACTTTTTCTGAAAGACGGCAGAGTGGATATGGTCCGTGTCAACATGGGAGCGCCGGAGTTGAGCGCCGGTAAGATTCCCGTAACGGCGGAAAATGAAAAGGACAGAGTCATTGATGAGGCAATCACTGTACAGGGAAAAGAATACAAAATGACATGTGTGTCAATGGGGAATCCCCATGCGGTCGTTTTCATGGACGAGGTAGAACAGCTGGATATCGAAAAAATCGGTCCTTATTTTGAGAACCATGAGCGTTTTCCGAAACGGGTCAATACGGAATTTGTGAAGGTCATAGACAGGACCCATGTGCAGATGCGCGTATGGGAGCGGGGAACCGGTGAGACGCTTGCCTGCGGAACGGGCTGCTGTGCTACTGTTGTTGCCTGTATCTTAAATGGTTTGACGGATGAGACGGTTACTGTTAAACTATTAGGAGGAGAGATTCAGATCACATGGGACAGAGAGGCTGATCTGGTCTATATGACAGGGCCGGCAACAACGGTCTTTGACGGAGAATATAAGTGTGAGAAGAAGTCCTGACACTCGCAGTAATACAAGAAAGGAATGAAAAAGAAATGGTGAAAGTAAATGATAATTATTTGAAGCTGCCCGGCAGTTATCTTTTTTCTACGATTGCAAAGAAAGTCAATGCGTATACGGCGGCGAATCCGGACAAAAAGATTATTCGTCTGGGAATCGGCGATGTGACACAGCCGTTGTCTCCGGCCGTAATCGGTGCATTGCACGGAGCGGTGGATGAAATGGCGGATGCGCGTACTTTCCGCGGTTATGCCCCGGATTTGGGATATGAATTTCTGCGTACCGCAATCGCGGACAATGACTATAAGGCGAGAGGGTGTCAGATAGAAGCTGATGAGATTTTTGTTTCCGACGGTGCAAAATGTGATTCCGGCAACATTCAGGAGATTTTCAGCGTAGATAATAAAATAGCGGTCTGCGATCCGGTATATCCTGTCTATGTGGATACGAATGTGATGGCGGGCAGAACGGGTACTTATGATGCGGAGTCAGGTAACTGGAGCGATGTGATTTATATGCCCTGTACGGCGGAGAATGATTTTGCACCGGAACTGCCAAGAGAAGTGCCGGATTTGATTTATCTGTGTTTTCCGAATAATCCGACGGGCTCGACCATAACGAAAGCCCAGTTACAGGAATGGGTCGATTATGCGAATAAGAACGGTTCCGTTATCATCTACGATGCGGCATATGAAGCTTATATTTCACAGGAGGATGTGCCGCATACGATTTATGAATGCGACGGAGCGCAGACTTGCGCCATCGAGTTGCGTTCTTTTTCCAAAAATGCGGGATTTACGGGTGTTCGTCTTGGATTCACTGTCATTCCAAAGGCGTTAAAAGTCGGTGATGTATCGCTCCATGCGCTTTGGGCGAGACGCCACGGAACCAAATATAACGGTGCGCCCTATATCATTCAGCGTGCCGGAGAAGCGGTCTACAGCGAGGCGGGCAAAAAAGAGACAAAAGAACTGGTCGCTTACTATATGAAAAATGCGGCTTATATCCTGGATGGGCTGAAGTCAGCGGGTTATACGGTTTCCGGCGGCGTGAACGCTCCTTATATCTGGCTGAAAGCGCCTAAGGGCATGACGAGTTGGGAATTTTTCGATTATCTGTTAGAAAATGCGAATGTAGTAGGAACACCTGGTTCCGGTTTCGGACCGAGCGGAGAGACTTATTTCCGTCTGACGGCATTCGGAAGCTATGAAAATACGGTAGAGGCAGTTGAACGGCTGAAAAAATTATAATGAAAGGCAGTTGGATTTGTGCCTTACGATGACAAAATGTCGCAGTCTGGCTGCGATAAGGAGGTTAGCATGAAGAGAAGTATCATAGCGATTCTGTTGGCGGGTATGATGTTGTCTGTAACAGCGTGTGGAAGCGGTTCACCTGAGGCGGAAAATACCGTTGCGGGAGTAGATGCGGAGAAGATCAGGGAAGAAGCGGAAGCCGAAATGTTGGCAAGACATCAGGAACGGACGGAAAGCAGCGAAAAGGCAGCGGAAACGGAAGAACGTGACGACGAAACGGATAAAAATGACAAAGCGTCAGCAGAGGAACGCCGGAGCAGGGATGACGAAGAGAAAGAGGAGGAGTCCGGCCGGGACGATAAAGTTTCTGATGATGAGGCAGCCGATGACGGATATGTCAGAGGTAAGGCAACGGATACGACCTATGAGAGCGAGTGGATAGGGTTCCGTTACGAAATCCCGGAAGGCTTTACGATGTCAGATGAAGACGAAATGGATGCCATCTTACAGGCAGGCGGCGAACTGCTTTATGAAGATAGGGTAGATGATATCGTCGATTATGCCAGGATGATCATGGTATATGAGATGATGGCAAAGAACAGATACGGCGATGTGATCACAATTTATGTGGAAAAGACGAACTTCGATATCGATACTTATGTAGCAGCCATTAAAATGCAGATGGGGAATGTCGATACGATAGACGTTACGATGGATGACGGCGAGACTGTGGAGGTCGGCGGCGTGGAATTTGAGAAATATTCTCTTTTACTCGATTATGGCGGCGTGGAAGTAAAAGAAGATTATTATTTGAGGAAACAGGGCGACAGAATGATCTGTATGCTGTTAGGTTATTCGGATGATGCAGCAGCCGAGAAGATTATGAGCGGTTTTTCACCTTACTAGAGAAATGCGGGAACGGGCATCTATGCAAAGCTGGAAACTTATAAAACGCAGGCAGTTTGTCTGCGTTTTTCGGCCTTTTGGCATGCAGCCGCCTGCAAGCAGATAAAGAGTTCATGAAGAATGAGCGGAGGGAATGGTAATACATATGACGGATATGCAGTTTGAGGCCGCGATGCAGAAAATCCGGTCGGGAGATAAGCAGGGGCTTCAGGAAATTTACGAGGAATATATCGGTTTGATCTATGCAATCGTAAAAGACGTCCTGAAAAGTAAGGAAAACGCGGAAGATGTAACCAGTGATTTTTTTATCAGATTGTGGGACAAAGCGGATACCTTTCAGAGTGGAAGAGGACATAAAACGTGGATAACAACGATTGCGCGGAATATGGCAATCGATTATCTGAGAAAATATGGGAAAGAAGAAATCCGGGAATTTTCAGAAGAACCGGAAACAGAGGCGGCGTTGGGCGGTCATGCGGAACTGGACAGTCCGGTAGAGCGGGAAGTGCTCGCGGATATGACGATTACGGAAGCGCTGTCCGGCTTGAAAGAGAATGAAAAACAGATCATGAACATGAAGATTCTGGGTGATATGACTTTTCAGGAAATTGCGGGAACGCTTAGGATATCAATAGGCACGGTGACATGGCGTTATCAGAATGCGGTAAAAAAATTAAGGAGGTGCGGCTATGGAACGGGATTTTGAGCGTGAATTCAGAGAACTGAAACAAAATGAAATACCGGATTTATGGAACCGGATCGAAGCCGGACTGTCCGAAAAAAAGAATATGACACAAGTGTCGCAAAATGTGATCGCAATTGATCATGCACCTGGTGTCGGGAGAGGGCGTTTTGAAAAAAATGATTTTGAAAAAGGAGATACAAAGAAATCTTTCGCATGGAGAAAGTGGGGGACGCTGATCGCGGCCTGTGTATGTGTTGTTATCATTCTGCCTGCATTTTCCCTGCTCATCAGAGATAAAAGTTATTCCGGCAGCGGAAGCGATACGGCGGCGAATACGACGGAAGCGATAGCGGAGGATAATGCTGCGATGGATACGGCGACAGCAGAAAATGCGGAGAACGAGTTTTATGCGGATACCGCGGCTGCTGCGGAAGAAATGATACCGGAGAATGGTATGACTGACAGCGCAGCTGCTGAGAGTGTGGAAGGTATGGCAGGCGGCGCGGATACAGCCGATGCAGGAAGCATTGACGGGGCAGCTTCCACAAATGAAGCGGCAGCGGCGGATATGACGGTTTCGGAGGAAAAAGCGCCGGAAGCTTCATCGGATGCGACAATGGAAAGTGCACAGACACAGGAAGCCGACGGGGCGGAAACATCGAGAAAGGAAGAGGAAAAAGCAGGCTGGTCCGAACTGACGGACGGGCAGATTCTGGAAGCGGCAGTTATTCGGATTCAGAAGGCGGAAACAGCCGGCAGCGAAGTGCTTTATCAGGCGGTTGTCGAACAGGCGGATGCGGATAAGATATTGGAAAGCGGAACGCAGATTGCGCTTGTATGCGATGACGATACGGAATATGATTTTCTCCGCGGGCCGAGGGACGAAAAGAAACTGAAGGAACAGGAGATGTATCGGGTGACTTTGCGCTATGATGCGGAATGCGGAAGATTTGTTGTGCTGGAGGCGGAGAGTTGGGAAGCGTGAGAAGGAAACGTTAAAAGGGAACGTTAGAAGGAAACGTGAGAAGCGTGTAAGACAGATATGTTGCTGGCAGGAAGGAATGGCAGATGGTGTAAAATAGTTTTGCTTTTTGGAAAAAGGGTATGGAAAATGGATAAGGCAGAAATCAGGGCAATTGTTGAAAACAGATTTTCCGAATTAGGGGCAGAAAAGGTAGAACTGTATCCTTCCGGGGATTGCTGGACATTTCATGGGGCGTTTTTTAAGGTGACAATACTGCAGGATTTTTGGGTGTTGGAATGGACGGATAACCGTTCCTATGCGTCAAATTACTGTTTTGAAGACGTTGACCCTATGCCTTACAACATATCAGAACGTGAAATTATCCAATATGTTGACGGAGTATTGCAAAGATAGCTATTCTGCAGGAATCCTATAAAAGTAATGGATAAATTTATGATCTTGTGATATGTTATTTATAACAGCATATGAAAAGCCATAAAGCAGTCATTTATTGTTTTAGGCAATGATGTAACGATACATAGGAGTGTGCATGAAGGACACGAAAATACAATGGCACCCCGGGTTTGTAGCGGCCATGAATCTGGAATTTGCCAAAGACAGAGAAGCGCTGATATTCGAAAAAGAATATAACCTGAATACAAAGCCATTAGAGATAGATCTGCTGGTAATCAAAAAAGAAGCGTCCGTGAAGATCGCGAATGAGATCGGGATTCTTTTCAGGAGCCATAATATCATGGAATATAAATCCCCGGAAGACAGTCTGGATATAGACGCCTTTTATAAAGCGGGGGCTTATGCGAGCCTCTATAAATCATATGGGGAAACGACGGATGCGATAAAGGCGGAAGAGGTGACGGTGTCGCTCGTTCGGGAGGCGAGACCGGAAAGCTTATTTCAGTATTTTAGAGAGCATGGTTATACGGTATCGAATCCTTATCAAGGGATATACTATATTGCGGGAGCAGTCTTATTTCCGACGCAGATTGTCGTCACAAGAGAATTGGACGAAGCATCACATATCTGGCTGAGAGCTCTTTCGGAGCGTATGGAAAAACAGAATATGGTCAGACTGCTGGAAAGCGTCGAAAGACTGTCAGGGAAAGCGGATAAAGAATTTGCGGATTCTGTTTTGGAGGTAAGTATTGGTGCAAATAAACATGTGATTGAAGAGTTGATAGGAGATGAGAATATGTGTCAGGCATTGATGGAGATCATGGAGCCACAGTTATTGCTCAGAGAGAAAGAGGGCAGAAAAGAAGGCAGAAAAGAAGGCAGAAAAGAAGGACGAAAAGAAGGAATCCAGGGGACAGTAGATACATTGAGGGACTTTGGTCATGAAGATTCGGAGATAAAAAGAGCGATCATGCAAAGATATTCTCTTTCGGAAGAGGAAGCAGGAGAATATTTATAAAGAGTGGTTAGGTTGAAAAATCAGAGATTTTTCATAGACGAATTTATTCGTCTTTCGAATATTGGTGCCAAGGCGCTTTCGGCGTCGGCCCAAAGTTCGCAGGTTGAGAGAAAGGCATGGTTATTTATATGAAATGCTCTGTGTGAGAAGTCATACAGAGTTTTTTGTTATATTGTTTCATGGCAGTATGCTTAAACGATACAGGGAGATAAAATATGTCATTCAAGGCAAAAATACAGATTGGAATGGTTGGAAGAAAGGGGAAATTATCATGAAAATACTACTTGTAGAAGATGACCTCAGCCTGATAAACGGCCTGTCTTTTGCCATTAAGAAGCAGGGGTATGAATTGGATATTGCCCGCACGAGTCTGGAAGCTGAGGCACAATGGGCGGATGGAAAATACGATCTGGTCATTCTGGATGTCTCGCTTCCCGACGGCTCCGGTTTTGACCTGTGCCAGAAAATGCGCAAAACCTCAAAGGTGCCGATCATTTTTCTGACAGCGGCCGATGAAGAAACGGATATTATCATGGGACTGGACATCGGCGGAGACGACTACATAACGAAGCCATTCAAACTGGCCGTGCTTTTGTCAAGAATCAATGCGTTGCTGCGCAGGAGCAGTCAGTTCAGTAAGGATGACGGGGAACTGCATTCCAACGGTATCACGGTACAGCGGCTGAAAGGAAAAGTATATAAAAACGGAGAGGAACTGGAATTGACGGCGAGCGAGTACAAGCTGCTTTGCTTTTTTATGGAAAATCCGGGAATCGTGCTTTCTGCGGAACAGATTTTGGGGAAATTGTGGGATTGCAATGAAAACTATGTGGATAGCAATACGTTGACCGTCTATATACGCAGGCTGCGAATGAAAATTGAGGATGAGCCGGGGAAGCCGGAGAGGATTGTGACGGTTCGGGGGCTTGGGTATAAGTGGAAAGCGTGAAGAGAAGTTCTAGGACTTGCGCCAGAGGGCACTTCGTCAAGAACTTCTACGGTCCGCAGTGCGGACCTTCTTCACGCCGGAGAATGTCTCTGAAGAGACATTCTCCAGAGGCTATGAAAAAATAGAAGAGAGGGAGTTGCATATGAGAATATTTGCAGATAAAAGAATACGAACTCTTTTTCATAAAATATTCCTTTGCATGGCGGTGTTCATTGTTGTGGGAGCCGGCGTGGTCTGGGGTGTCGGGAAATATTATTATGACAGCAGGAACGCGCCGGATTTTACGGCGTATTTTATTTTGTGCTGTGCGTTGTGCATGATATTGACTATAATAGTCATTTTGTGGAGATATTTTCGGGAGCAGAATCGGATTCTGGAAGAGGCGGCTGCGCGGATTCGGGAGTATATGGCGGGAAATCAGGAAATCAGAATTGCCTGCAATGAAGAGGGGGAACTGTACAGGCTGTTTCATGAAGTCAATTCGCTTGCCGCCGTTTTGAGTGCGCATACGGAGAAAGAGCGGAAGGAGAAGCAGTTTCTGAAAGATATCATATCGGATATTTCCCATCAGCTGAAAACGCCGCTTGCCGCGCTGAACATCTATAACGGCATTTTACAGGGAGAGGCGGAAAACCAGCCGACTATTCAGGAGTTTACGACGCTTTCCGAGCAGGAACTGGACAGAATCGAAACGTTGGTGCAGAATCTTCTGAAAATTACGAAACTCGATGCGGGAACAATCGTGATGGACAGACAGCCGGAAAATATGGCCGAAATGATGGAAGCTGTCAGAAAACATTTTGCTTTCCGGGCCGAGTGCGAAGGAAAAGAAATCCGTCTGACGGGCGATGGCGAGATTACGCTGCTCTGTGACCGTGTCTGGATAATTGAAGCAGTTGATAATATCGTTAAAAATGCGCTCGACCATACGAAAGAAGGCGGTCTTGTGCAGATTTCCTGGAAGGGATCTGCACAAGCGGTGCGGCTTATAGTAAAGGATAACGGAAGCGGGATTCATTCCGAGGACTTGTATCATATTTTTAAGCGTTTCTATCGAAGCCGTTTTTCAAAGGATACGCAGGGAATCGGCCTGGGCCTGCCCCTGTCCAAGTCCATTATCGAAGCGCATAACGGGACGATTGAAGTGGACAGTATAGAGGGCAGAGGAACGGCCTTTGTCATTACCATATAAGCAGGATGGGATGGTTCTGTTTTTCACACTTATATGACAAAATTGTAGGCTGAAATTCATCCTGTTGTAAGAGAAACGCGGTATGATTTCCCCATGAAAGGCTAAGAGCCTGTTAAAAAGAAAACGGGTTAAGAGAAAGGCAGGGTCATTAAAATGAATCTATTGGAAGTAAAATCCATTTGCAAAACCTATGGAAGCGGGGAAACAGCCGTACATGCTTTAAAGAATGTCAGTTTTTCCGTTCCGAAAGGAGAATTTGTCGCGGTCGTCGGGGAATCCGGTTCCGGTAAGAGCACGCTCTTGAATATGCTGGGGGCGCTCGATACGCCGACTTCCGGCAAGGTCTTTATTGACGGAAACGACACTTTTACGATGAAGGAGCGTGAATTGACGGTGTTCCGCCGCCGCAATATCGGCTTTATTTTTCAGGCTTTTAATTTAATACCGGAGTTGACGGTGGAGCAGAATATTCTTTTTCCGGTGCTGTTAGATTATCAAAAACCTGACAGGGCGTATCTGGAAGAACTGCTTACGGTGCTTAATCTGAAAGGTCGCCGCGGTCATCTGCCGAGTCAGTTGTCGGGCGGGCAGCAGCAGAGGGTGGCGATTGGGCGTGCGCTTTTTACGCGGCCGTCCCTGATTCTGGCGGATGAACCGACCGGAAATCTGGACTCGCAGAACAGCAGCGAGGTCATTTCTCTATTGAAAAAAGCTTCCGGAAAATACGAACAGACCATCGTTATGATCACGCATAACCGCAGTATCGCGCAGATTGCTGACCGGGTACTTCAGGTGTCCGACGGTGTTCTGACCGATTTTGGCAGACAGCAGGATTGAGAGGAGGCGGTCATAGATGAAAAGTTATCTCAGTTTAATTCCGATTTCTGCGCGGGTCCGCAGGAAGCAGAGCCGGATGATCATTCTTTGTATCGTACTCGCGGTCTTTCTTGTGACGACTATTTTTTCTCTTGCGGAGGCCGGTATCAAAATGGAGACCAACGCTTCTGTTGATAAACAGGGATACTGGCATATTTTGATAAAAGGAATACAGGAGAGTGAGGCGCAGGAGATTTCGGAGCGTTCTGATGTTGCGGCATCTTCTTGGTATGATGTGCTCAATCTCGATGATAATCTGAATATGGATAAGGATTATGATATCGAAGGCGCACAGACGGCGGTATGTGGTATCGATGAGCAGTTCATCGGCGATATCATGCACTTTTTTTCCGAGGGTTCCCATGTAGAAGATGGTAACGAAGTCATCCTCACGGAGAATGCGAAGGAGCTTCTTGGCGTAGAGGAAGGGGATACGATTACTTTAAATACGCCGGCGGGCAGTTATGATTTTGTCATAACAGGATTCCGCATCAGTGGAAACGGTAAATATGTGAATGCTAACGGCGGTCTGACAGCTGCGCTGTTGGTAAAGGATGACCAGATAGGCGCTTTTATGAATATCGATACGTTTCGTAAAATCTGCGTCGAAAATGGTGAAACAGGAAGTCCGCAGTATTATATTCAGTTTCAGAAACATACCAATCTGAAAAAAGCGATGGAGGAAATCCAAAATCAGTATGGACTTGTGGACGGTGATATCGGTTTAAATACGATTCTGATGGCTGCAAACGGTATCAGCAACAAGGAATATATCAAAAATATATATCCTCTTGCGGGTATATTATTTGTGCTGATTCTGGCGGCGGGTGTTTTGATGATTTCGGGCAGCATGAACAGCAATGTAGCCCAAAGGCTTCAGTTCTTCGGAATGCTGCGCTGTATCGGAGCGGGCAGAAGTCAGATTATCCGCTTCGTGCGGCTGGAAGCGTTATATTGGTGCAAGAGTGCTGTGCCGATAGGAATTGGAGGCGGCGTTGTCATTACATGGATTATCTGTGCGGGGCTAAAATATATCGTGGGGGGAGAATTTACGGATATGCCCGTTTTTGGCGTGAGCATCGTCGGAATCTTATGCGGCGTTGTCGTAGGCGTTGTTACCGTATTTCTTGCGGCACAGGCTCCGGCAAAGCGTGCGGCGAAGGTATCGCCGGTGGCGGCGGTATCTGGCAATGCAGGAGATATCAAAAACATAAAGCGTGCTGTAAAGGCCGGTTCCGGCAAAGTGGAAACGACGCTTGGCATTCATCATGCGGTGTCAGCCAAAAAGAATCTGCTGCTGATGACGGGTTCCTTTGCGCTTAGCATTATCCTGTTCTTATGCTTTTCGGTATTGATTGAACTCATAGGATGTCTGCTGCCGCAAAAGGCTTCTGCTCCGGATCTCGATATCGCTAGCCACAACCTGGAGAATGATATCGATGCGGCGCTTATAGAAGAAATCGAACGGATAGACGGCGTGGCTCATGTGCTTGCCCGGAGTATGTGCAAGGATGTTCAGGTATTTTATCAGGATGACAGTCCTATTGTGGGAGAAGAAACCGTAACGAATGTAGAACTGATATCTTACAGCGATTATGCGTTGGAACTGCTGAGAAAGGACGATGATTTGAGAAAAGGCAGCGACCTTACAACGGTATACGGGGGCGGTAACGGTGTGCTCGTTATCTGGGACAGGGATATTCCATGGGAAATCGGCGACAAAATCCGGATTGCGGATGAAGAACTGGAAATTGCGGGCATGCTTAAATATAATCCTTTTACAAATGACGGCGGCTCGGGCGGCGTTATCGATATCGTTACTTCCAGGGAAACTTTTACGCGCCTGACCGGCATTACCGATTCTGTTATTCTGGATGTGCAGCTGGAAAGTCATTCCGGGGACGAAAGTGACGCGGCGGCAGAGGAGATTCGCAGATTGTGCAATGCGTACGATTTCAGGGACAGACGCGATGAGGGCAGTGTTGCGGGTGAATTTTATGCGATCATGGTCTTTGGCTATGGATTTGTTTTCATTATCGCATTGATTGCGCTGTTAAATATTATGAACAGCATTTCCATGAGCGTATCGGCAAGAATCAACCAGTACGGGGCGATGCGGGCAATCGGCATGAGTGTGGGACAGATTACGAAAATGATTATGTCTGAGGCAGTCACCTATGCGGTATCCGGCTGTATTGTGGGCTGTGTAGTTGGTCTGCCGCTCAGTAAATGGATGTATGATGTTCTGATTACTTCTCATTTTTACTACTTTACATGGAGCCTGCCGGCTATGCAGATCGTCATTGTCGTATTGTTCATTCTACTGTCTGCCCTCGCAGCGGTATACGCGCCGTCGAAGCGGATTCGGGAAATGGCTGTGACGGAAACGATCAATGAACTGTGACGAAAACAATCAATGATTTTAAAATTGTGCCTGCGGAATATTTTTATGTTGGATTACTGTTGCAGTAGCATTTTTAACCGCATCAGCCCGTCGGTCAGGATTTCCAGAGTCGGGGGAGTCGTTATGGAAATGCGGACGGCTTTTTCGGGGGTTTTGTTTCCTACGGAAAAGCGCTCCGCACCATAAACTTCAACCCCGGCCTGTCTTGCGCAGATTTCAAAGCTTTTTCCTGTAAAATGTTCGGGCAGCCGGATGTACCGGAGCGGCGCTGTCAGTTCGCTTGGAACAGCAAAGCCATCTAATATCCGGTCAACGATAAGATTTCGTTCCAGAATGCCGTTCTGGCGCTCAGCAAGGATTTCGTCAGCGGCGCCGTCTTCGATCAAAGCGGCGGATACCGTTGCGAGCAGCGGTGAGATGGAAATATTCATGGAATACAATGCCGTCACCAGTTTGTCATGAAACTGAACGGGAACATGTATAAAAGCAGTCCGAAGTCCCGGTGAGATTGTTTTGGAAAGGCTTGCGATGTAAATGACCTGTTCCGGCGCAAAGGATGCGATGGGCGGCAGCGGATTTTTTTCCAAAAGGTTGTTGATGCCGTCTTCTATGACGAGCAGGTTTTCTTCTTTGGCTATCCCGGCTATCATTTTTCTTGTCTCCAGGGACATGATATGGGAGGTCGGGTTCTGATAGTCGGGGATGACATAAAGGCCCTTTATATTTTCATTCTGCGCCGCATAACGGATTCCCGCTTCTGTCATTTCTCTGTGACGGCTTCGGACAGGTGATAAATGGATGCCGAAGAGTTTGGCCGCCGTTTTTACACCGGTGTAAGTCAAGGCTTCCGTTCCGATCTTGTCATTCAGTTTAAAGCACGCGCCCAGAGCGGCCATGAGCGCATTTTGCCCGCCGGCGGCCAGAACAATATGTTCTATATCCGTTTCAAATCCCGATTTCTGCAGCCATGCCACGCCTGCCGCGCGCTGCCGCTTCGTACCTTCGGGCGCTCCGTAGGAAAACAGACTTAGAGCGTCCGGTCTTTTCATCAGGCTTTCCGTATATTGTCTGACTTTTAAATTACTTGTGACAAAGGGAACGATTGCGCCCATTTCAATAAATTGGGAATCTTCTTTTCCGCAGAGCAGCACCGGGTCTGCGGCGGCATCGGAAGAAACATAAGTGCCGTTGCCGACGGAGGCCGAGAGCAGTCCCTTCTGCTCGCACAATTTATAGACTTTGGAAATCGTGCTCAGATTCAAATCCAGAAAATCGGCGAGTTCCCGCTGGGGCGGCAGCTTTGTGCCCGCTTTCAGTTTCCCGCTTTGAATATCTCTTTCCAGCTGTTCCGCCAGTGCGATATATTTCGGTCCCGTGATATTGCTCATATCGGGTTTCCAGCTCATCGGATAGTTGTCGAAGGAATTTACCGGCATGATTTCTTCTCCCGCCTTTCACGCTTCGATTTGCATAAAAATCAAGTCAATCTGCAGATTTGTTGACATTTCACTTCAATGATGCAGTAGTGCCATATTTATCTACAAATTCCTGTGCCATGACAGGAGGGCTGTAATAAAAGCCCTGCACCGTATCGCATCCGTAGGAAGCGGCCAGTTCAAGCTGCTCCTGATTCTCGATTCCTTCAAATACGACCTGGTAATGTACATCTTTTAGCATGGTGATCAGGGATTTGATGACAGCGCGCCCTTTATTGGTGTATAGTGATTCCCGTGCAAAAATACCATCAAGCTTAATGGTATCCGCCGGAATATTGGCAATCTGGTTCAGAGAGGAATAGCCTGCCCCAAAATCATCAACACTGATCAGAAAGCCTTCTTTCCGGAGACAGCTTATGGTTTCGATGATACTGGAAAGATTATTGACAAAGGTGGATTCCACCAGTTCGAACTCGATCAGACCGGGTTCAATCTGATACTGCTTTTGAAGCCTGAAAATATTTTCCGCAAAATTCAGATCGGTAAACTCCTGCTTTGAAACATTGACGGATATGGGATATACTATTTTGTGCGTATCCAGGCACTGACGCTGGAAAGCAAATACCTTTTCGATCATGATCTTATCCAGACGGTCGATCAGGCCGATCTGTTCCAGAACCGGAACAAAACGCCCGGGCATGATAATGCCGCCCTGTTGGTCGCGCATTCTCACCAGAGCTTCGCCGCCTACAACACAATTACCTGTAATGGATATCTTAGGCTGTATGTAGAGTTCGATATTGCCGTTTGCGGACAAACGCATAAACAGATTGGCCATATTCATATTTTCATAGTGAGCCTTGCAGTTGTTATCGGTAAACACCTGACAATTCGTGTGAAATGTACTCTTGATCGCCTTTTTGGCAAGATTTGATCTGTCAATTGCCATTCTGGCATCAACGGTTCTATCCTCATAAAAATAGATTCCGATATACACATGATTATAGACTAACGGGTAGCGCGCAGAAAGTATATGTTCAAATTCATGGCTCTTCTGTGTCAGATAAGATATCAGTTCTTCCTTTGACATATCTGTCATATTGTATACAGCCCGGAACTGGTCAAATCCCATACCGTATGCAACGAGACAGAGAGGGTCGTCGATAAAGAAGAAAGAAGCAATGTCTTCCATTACCTGGTCGCCTTCTTTCATGCTGTAAAAATCATTGATATATTTGAAATTACTGATATCTAATGCAATAAAAGCCAGTTCTTTTTCGTTTTCTTCAATTAGAGAAACGGCTTGGCGGATAAACTGACTATTTCCGGACTGGATTGTAATATATTTATTCACAGACACCTCCAACATTACAAAAAACCCCTCATACCTATATTTTAATTTTACTATTTTACCGGAAGTAACACAACTATTTTTGTGCATTTTTACAAAAATAGTTGCATTCTGAAGGTATTTTATGTGAAAGTGCTCATAACGGAAAAGTTTAGAATAAGTCATATCGGAAAAGAGGACAGTAGGGTGAAGGGAAGTTCCGGATTGAATACGGCGGAATTGTATGCCATACAATTTTATTATTGTTTTCCTTTTCTCTCAAGAATACAATAGAGGAAATTATTTGAAAGGGATGCGATATGTATATAGAAAATTTATTATCCGAAGGTATCAAAGCGACGCCGCCGTCTTTTGTCAGAGGTATCTTAAAAGCAGCTTCCGACCCGGATGTCATCTCCTTTGCCGGCGGGCTTCCGAATCCGATTTCTTTTCCGCAGGAGAAACTTTTAGAATCGATGGAGCGCATTGTGAGGAGTTATGGAAGTGCTGTATTCCAGTATTCGATCACGGCCGGACTGCCGGAACTCCGGCAGTATATCGCAGAGCGGTATAACCGGATTTTTGGTCTTTCGCTTACCATGGACAATATTATCATTACGACAGGCTCCCAGCAGGCGCTCGACCTGATCGGGAAAGTCTTGCTCAACAAAGGGGATGGGATCATTGTCGAGAAACCGACGTATCTCGCCGCGATACAGGCTTTTTCCATGCAGCAGCCTGTGTTTTATCCGGTCGAACTGACAGAAGAAGGCATGAATCCGGAGCAGCTTGCGGAAGCATTGCGGAACCCGGTCAAATTCATCTATGCGATTCCTGATTTTCAGAATCCGACCGGGCTTACTTATTCTGCCGGGAACCGGGAGCGCATTTATGAAATTCTAAAGGGGCGCGATGTGATTTTGATCGAGGATGACCCGTACGGCGAACTGCGTTTTGAAGGGGAGCGTCTGCCTTATATCGGTGCCGGAAAACTGCCCGGCAGTATTTTGCTCGGGACTTTTTCCAAGACAGTCACGCCGGGAATGCGCACAGGGTTCATCATTTCCGAAAATAAAGAATTGTTGAAATATATCTCTATCGCAAAAGAAGCGAGCGACCTGCATACGAACATTTTTTCCCAGTATCTGCTCTGGGATTATCTGGAAAATAACGATCTGGACGGCCATATTGCACAGATAAAAGCGCTGTATAAGAAGCAGGCGCATGCGATGATGGATGCCATGGAGCGGTATTTTCCACCTGCGGTAAAGTACACGAGACCGCATGGCGGCATGTTCCTATGGGTGACGCTTCCGGAGGGGATAAGCGCCATGTCTTTGTTTCCGAGGGCATTGGAGAAAAAAGTTGCGTTCGTTCCGGGAGACCCTTTCTATATCGGTGTTAAAAATGTCAATACGATGCGTTTGAACTTTACCAATGCGGACTGTGAGACGATCGAAGAAGGAATCCGGCGGCTGGGGGAACTGTTGCATTCCCTGAACTGCCGCTGACAAGCGATGATCAAAATGCGCCTGCGACAAAGATTTCAAGGCCGATAACGATTAAGATGCTCCCGCCCAATATTGTTGCTTTATTAGAAAATTTCGTTCCGAATTTTTTCCCGATGGCCAGCCCTGCCATACAAACGGCGAATGTTACAATTGAAATAATAAGTGCGCATACAATCGCCATAATGAGACTATATTCTGCGATCGCAAACCCAACAGACAAGGCATCTATTGAAGTTGCGATACCCTGCAGTAAGAGGGATGCCATACCTGTTTTTGGCTTTTCTGTTTCCTCATTGGTATTTTTGATGCCGTCAATCAGCATTTTACTGCCAATGAACAGCAATAGGACCAGGGCAATCCAGGGTATAAAATTTTTGAATTTATTAAAATATTGAACAATCGTATGAACACATATCCATCCGGCCATCGGCATTGCCGCCTGAAAAAAAGCGAACACCCCGGCCACGCCGCACATTTTTCTGTTCTTCATGTCCGGCTCGTTCAATCCGTTTGCAAGCGATACGGAAAAAGCATCCATTGCAAGCCCGAGACCGAGCAGCACACTGTTAAAGAAAAATAATAAACTCCATTCCATCTTTTGTTCCTCCTGAATCTGTGCATAAAAAAACAAGTATAGTTTCAAAAACTATACTTGGCATATTTTTCAAAAAAAATAGACTTCATGTATAGTTTTTGCTATACATGAGTCTCGCAATTTAAAACAAGCCAGGCCGGATGGCCAGTATGTTGACTTGCTACGATGCACGCTTGCTACTCCCTCATGGAAATTTTATTGGAAAATTCTATCATTAAATATAGTATTTGTCAAATGATTTTTGACTTATGCATACCTTATGCTGCCAATCCTTTTTCTAATCCTGTTAATCCGGCAGAAAAACGGACAAAAAGATGAATGAAAATGTTGGAAAAAACGGACGAAACAAAGAATAATGTCGTTAAAAAAGCGGACAAAAAAGGGTAATGATGTTGGAAAAACGGACAAAAACAATGGAAAATATATTGTAAAAACGGACACAACGTGGCATACTATAAAAAAGGATGACTCAGGAATGGAGATAATGCCATGTATAGAACGATTGAAGGGCGGATGCAGTATTTTTTTGAAAATATACCGGATCAGGCGTTGATGATAACCGGAGCAAGGCAGACTGGAAAGACTTATGTGGTGCGTAAATATGCCAGGGAACATTTTGAACATATAGTGGAGATTAACTTTATCGAAAATGAAGATGCTGTCGGATTATTTGAAAATGTCAGGTCCAGCGCTGATATTTTGCTGCGGATTTCGGCATTGACGGATGTTCCGTTAGAAAAGGGAAAGACACTTATCTTTTTTGATGAGGTCCAAGAGTGCGGGGAACTTATCACTGCAATTAAATTTCTGGTCGAAGAAGGAAGTTTTCGTTATATTTTAAGCGGTTCTCTATTAGGAGTGGAACTAAAGGATATTCGTTCCATTCCTGTCGGTTATATGACGATCATGGAAATGTATCCGATGGATTTTTGGGAATTCTGCAGGGCAAATAAAGTGTCACACAAAGTTCTCGACCATCTGAAAACCTGTTTTTATAACAGAGTGCCTGTTGATACGATGATTCATGAAAAAATGATGGAACTGTTCCATTTATATCTCATCGTTGGCGGGATGCCTGCTGTGGTAGCAGCCTATATACGAACCAATAACCTGAGATCGGTGCTCGAACTTCAAAAGGGAATTACGGGTTTATACCGAAAAGACATTGCAAAATACGACCCGGATGAAAAATTGTATTTGAAGGATATTTTTGAGTTGATACCAAGCGAACTGAATAGTAAAAATAAGAGATTCATATTAAAAAACCTGAACGAGAATTTCAAATTCTCCAGATATGAGCATAGTTTTATCTGGTTAAAGGAGGCAGGCGTTGCACTGCCCGTATATTGCACACATGAACCGGTGCCGCCGCTGCTTCTTTCCAAATCGACTAATTTATTTAAACTGTTTGCCTCGGATGTCGGATTGCTCGCATCCATGTATGCAGGCGGATTACAGCTACAGATTTTGAAAGGGGAAAAAGATATTAATTTTGGAGCGGTGTACGAAAATGCGGTAGCGCAGGAATTAAAGGCACATGGCTTTGATTTATACTATTTTCAGAGTAAAAAACAGGGTGAAGTGGATTTTATGGTTGAGTTCGAAGGAAATGTGATACCGATAGAAGTGAAATCCGGAAAAGCATATGCAAGACACCGTGCGCTTGACAATGTGCTGGAAAATGAACAGTATGGCATACAGGAAGCATTTGTTTTTTGTAATGATAATCTTCATATGAAGGAAGGACGGGTTATTTATTTTCCTGTTTATATGGCCGGATTTCTGAAAAAAGAAGAAAATTGTGATGAGTTACATTATGCAATTGATTTGAGCGGGCTGACAGAAGAGCAGCAGATTACTGCTCTTCCGGGAAAATAAAAATCTCCTCAATCGGTGCATCCACCGCTCTTGAAATATCGACCGCCAGCTTCAGGGAGGGGTTATACTGGGCTTTTTCCAGCCGCATGATGGTTTCCCGCCGGACCCCCACCTGAAGAGCCAGTTGTTCCTGCGTTATATTTTTAAACTGTCTGTATTTCTTTAACTGACACTCGAAATCCGGCATTCGACAATGCCTCCTTTCCTCGTACTTTGCCTTAGAACTTCTCTTCACACTAACCTCTATGCCGCCTCTCGGCGGCACAAATCATCAATGGGAAGAACGCCGTATTTCAGGCGTTCTTTCGTGCGAGAAAGATTTGCCTCTGGCAAATCGTAGAACTTCTTCACGTTTCACCTTCAGGTGAAACTTAAGCATGCCATTGCTGCGAGTGTTAGAAGTTCTTCTCACACTAATCTTCTTTTTCCAACGGCTCATCGTGGTCATAGCGGTATAACAGGTATTCGTATAGAAAAAGCGCAAGGGCGAGCGCAAGGAAAACAACGACCATAGCGGCGAGCAGATTATATTCCAGATTTCCGAAGAGTGCGCCCCGTGACAGTATCATAAAGGCAGCGATGATGATGGAAAAGGAAATTTTCAGGGACGTAACCTGTGCTTTCAGCGCATTTTCTTTGAAACGTTCATCCATAAAGGTATTCGACAGCTTTCCTTCATAGAAAAAGCCAAAAAATCCGAAAAACATAAAGAACATGAACGGGCTGATGCTTTTGTTCTGGCTGTAAGTCCAAAAACCCATGAATCCCATAAAACCGAAAAAACCAAGGAAACCGAATCTGGGACTGATTTTTCTGGTTGTCTGCGTTTCTCTGACATATTTTTGATTCCTGACAGCTGTCCATAAGATGAGCGCAATCAAATAGAAGATATACAGGCATATCAGGGTGACGGAACAGGTCATTGGCAGGTCTTTTACCGTAAAGGTATATTCCGAGAAATCCATTGGAACGACCAGCCGCGCATCGTTAAAGTTAACCGCATACCATGAGGAGAGAAGCAATAGAATCAGGCAGACCAGGCCAGCGGCGATGACGGTTCTCTTTTTGGCGGAAAAGACTTTTTCGGCAAATTTTTTCATAGAAGTTTTTTTCATAGAATAATTTTTCATAGAAAAATGGTACCTCCTTTTCGGTAAAATTTTTGGAGTAAGAGCAATATAGCATGCTCGCTTGTCATGAAATTAAAAAAAGAATAATAAAGTGATATATTTATCTCTCTATAAGACAAATATATCACTTCATTTATGGTTTGTAAAGAGGAAAAGTGATAAATAAATCACTTTTTTGAGGTGCCGATAGTAAGACAATCTTATTTTGGCGATAATCAGTAAATTGGCGGGATATATCCGAGCCGTATCGCCTTTGTAACGGCCTGAACCGTAGACGAGACATCGAGTTTTCCGAAAATATGCTGTAAATGGTTCGAAAGGGTACGCTCGCTGATATGCAGTGCATTAGCGGTTTCCTTCCTGCTTTGCCCGACGCTGACGAGCTGAAGGACCTTTTTCTCCATATCGGTCAGTTCTTCAAGGAATCCGCTGTCTGATTCCGGGGGAAAACAATACCCGCCTTGAAAAACACGGGTGAGCGAAGCAATCAGATCATCCGGGGCAATATTTTTGCTTAGAAAACCACGGATGCCGAGTTTCTTTGCTTCGTGCCGGTATACGGGCAGATCGTATCCGGTCAGAATGATGATTTTTAAGGAAGGCTCCTTTTGCAGCAGTCCGGCGGCCGTTTCCAGACCATCCGTGTCGTTTGGGCGGCCGAGGTTAATATCCATCAGAATGATGTCTATTTCCTTTTCGCGGAGTATTTTATCCAGGTCATGGACATTCTGTATGGTGTGAAAATTTTTAATTTCAAGACAATCTTCCAGCGCAATAGAAAGGCTTTTGGCAAAAAGTTCATGGTCATCGACTAATAAAATATTGATAGGAAACATCTCCTTTCATGGGAATTTGAATATATATGCGGATACCGTGAGGTGTGTTGGTTGAAAATTCGATCGTCCCTTCTATTCTGTGAAGTTGTTCCGTTATGGAAGCGATTCCTTTATGGAGCGTTCTATCCGCAGAAGTAAGACTGGCGGCATCAGCGGTTCCGTTATCACTGACTTCTAAAGTAATCAGAGCGTTTATCTGTGAGAGCGCTATCTGTGCCAGACTGCCATCCGAATGCTTGTAGATATTGGTGAGCAGTTCTTTGATCAGCCGGTATACCAGTGTATCATAAGGCTCGACCAGAAATAGCGTGTCGGCGCAATCAAAGGATATCGCGATCGACCGTTCCGAAAAAGACTGCGAAATCGTCGTGATCAGGAAGCGGTAATTTTCCTTTAAGGTCAGATTTTTTCGGATGACCGGATGGCAGTCCTGCATCTGGCCGCGGATGCGGGTATTCAGATTGTCGAGTGTTTCGGCGATCATGTTCTGTATATCCGGCTGTCCGGCTTTTGTCATCATATTTTTTACGGATAGAAGATCCTGTAAAATATCGTCATGAAGAAAATCCGCGAAATCTTTTTTCAGAAGTTCTTCCCGGTGCAATTGCTGGAGGGCGGCATAGTAGCTGTTTTCCCTGTCCGGGCGGATACAGCCTTTTTCCAGATTCCATCCCAAAAGGATATTGCACAGATACAGGAAAGCGGCAAACGCATTGACCCAAAGGAGCAGCCAGGCATAACCGCCGCCTGTCAGTATGGTCAACAGCCCGAGTAGTAAAAGCGATGTGCAGAGGATGAAAAAGGCCTGCTTTCTGCTGAAAAAAGAAGAAAGCGGGAAGGTATGACGGGTTTTGTATACGATGCCGTGAATGCTCATACAGAACAGGCAAAGTGGCAGATAAACTCCAAAATTGGAAATATGGCCGGGGATTCCTGCTGTGGCGAAGATATAAAGTAAAAAGACGGTGATCGTTATCAGGGCAGAGAACAAAAAACAGTTTCGTTCGGATTTCAGAACAAAAACGGTCCGTTTCCGGTGATAGAGCATAAGAAACAAAAAAACACTCCAGCCTGCCAGAAATTGTATGCCATAGAAGCAGGCATATACCCGGCCGGAGATACAGAGGCTGGCAAGGGCCGCAATGCAGGTCATGAGGAATACGATGTTTGTCAGTCTGCGGAAGCGGTAAGCGCTTTCTTGAAAGAAGAACAGCAGGGCGAACCGGATGGACAGATAGCATATGAGCGGACTGAGGGCGGCAAAAGCGAGATTTCCGGAGATGTTTTTTCCTGAGGCAAGAAGAAGATACCAGCTGTCTGCGGCCAACAGGCCGCAGAAACGCGAAACGACTTTATTGTTTCCGGGGCTGCATGCGCTGATGCAGGCACTGTCCATCAACAGGAGCGAGGATAAGGACAATGCGAAGATGCCGTTCGTTTCGATTGTTCCTGCATCTATATAACAGCATGTATAGAGAAGGAAGAAAATATAATTTGTCCACAAAAGCAGTTTACAGGTCATTTCTTTCATGTTCGGGCCTTTCTGTCATGATGCCTGTCATCGCAGTAAACTGCTCTGACATGGGGAATTAGTGTATAGCAGGTGTGTATCGTAAGTAAATAGTATAATAAATAGAAGAAAGCGGTCAATAGGATTGCGAGCAGCGTCGGAAGGAATTGGGCAGGATTACTGCCGAGCAGATTCTGCATCAATCCGGTTTTATAAACGAGTGTTGCAAAAAGGCAGTCCAACAGACCGAATGCAAAGGGAATCATGAAGAACGGAAATACCTGTTTTCGGATGATTTTCCGGAGCGCTTTGCCGGAATAGCCCATTTTCCATAGCATTTCATAATCGGCTTTGGAATCGGCGGCCGTGGAGATATTATTAAAATATAGGATACTTCCAACAGCAGTAAAAAAGAGGATAACGAGAAAGCCGATGAGCAGAAAGGTGGAACTGCTCAGGGAGAATATCTCATGGATTCTGTGAGAACTGCCCTGTAAATACGGACTGTCATGCAGAAGTTCTTTCAGTTCGGCGTATAAGGGCTCGTTATCTTTTATTGCATGTCCGTTTATGCTGAGGATACTTGTTTCCGGTGTATATTCTTTTTGGAGCATCGAATAAACGGCATCGCTGACGATCAGGGTTCCGACGCTGTTGGCAAAAGAGACAGGATTGTTGAGTGTGGTTTCTTTCACGATTAGAGAAAGCGTATTTTCGCCGATGACCACAGGGTAGATGTCTCCTTTTTCATCGGAACCGTCCTGGTTCGGTTGGTATTTTACCAAAATACATTCTGCTTCCTGCAATCCGGTAAGCTGTCCGGCAATGCGGTGTTTTCCCTGCGCATTGAGAAGTGCGAGATAGTCTGTATAGGAAATACATTCAAAGCCGGGAGTTCTCAGAAGCTTTTCATTTTCGGAATCGCCTTTTGCCGTGTTGACATGATACTCCATCGGGAGTCCGTCTGCCGGAGAGGTGATTTTGTAAACATCGGTTCGTAGAAAGCTGATGTCTTTCATGTCGGCATATTTCCCGACGGTCAGCTTAATTTCTTCTGTCTGTTGATCGTTTTCAATGCGGCATTCCAGTTCTGAGGGCGCCATCCGGGATACCGCGGCAACGGGATAATAAAGTGACAGGGCCATGATGCTTGATATGGTCAGGGCGGCGGCCGAAAGCAGTGTCAGCATGATGAGCGTTCTTGCGTTGGTGCGGATACGATAGATAAAATTAGGGGTTGTAATGATCCGGGTACCGGTGTAAAAGGCCTTTACATTTTTCCGGCGCTTTCCGACGACATAGGGAAGAAAGGCCGAGATGAAAAAGACCGTTCCGATGACGATGAGCATCATGGTCAGCATACCGACGACATAAAAGCCGATGGAGAACCAGACGGATTTCGTGCCTCTGACGATATCCAGCGCCAGACCGTAGCCGGATAAGATTATGATGAGGCCGAGCAGGGCGGGAAGCCTGCGGGGCGTCAGATTTTTTTCTGCTTTTTTCTCAAAGCGGATGAGTCCCATCAACGAGATTTTCAGCAGAAACCGGCCGTTGGATAAGACCAGTATGAAAATGACCAGAAAGACGAAGCAAACGGTCCTCCTGACGGCAGAAGGCTGGAAGAACGGTATTTTTGCGGTATCTATCGAAAGACCGAGGAGTGCGGAAATACCGAAAACAATTCCTTTATGGGCTGCGGCGCCCAAAACAAGCCCGATAACAAGGGCGAAGCCGCATATGAAAAGGTTTTCAAAAGCAAGCAGCTGCAATATGGCGGATTTCCGGCAGCCAAGCAGGGCGTAGATGCCCAGTTCTTTTGTGCGCTGCTTTAAAAAGAAGCGATTGGAGTAGGACATATAAAACACGACAAATATCATCAAAAATACGGAAATGGTATTGCACATCGATTCGACCCGGCCGTTTTCAGAGATTTTTTCCAGCATGACATGGTTCATGGAAAAGGAGGTAAAAGAGAAAAAAATCGTGATAACGAGCGAGACGGAAAATAGATAGAGCGCGTAAAATGATAATTTTTGGGAAAGGTTTTTGTAGGCAAAAGATAATGGATTCATTTGAGGGAGCCTCCTGTTCTTGTCGTGTCCGATTTGGCGATTTCTGCGGCGATGGCTTCATAGAATTCATGCCTGTCGGAACCGCCTTTGGATAATTCTTTGAGGATACATCCGTCCCGAAAAATTAAAATACGGTTGGCGAAGCTTGCGGCATAGGCGTCATGTGTGACCATCAGAATTGTTGTATGCAGTTCCTGATTGGCGTTGAGCAGGGTGGTCAGAAGTTCCGTGGCGGAACTGGAATCCAGAGCCCCGGTAGGTTCATCGGCGAATAAGATGCTCGGATGCTTGATGATTGCCCGGATGGCCGATGCCCTTTGCCGCTGTCCGCCGGAGAGCTCGCACGGATATTTATCGAGTTGTGATGCGATGCCAAATCTTTTGGCGAAATCCCGGACATTTTTTTCGATTTTTGCCGGCGGAACCTTTAAGAGCGCCAGCGGAACCGATATATTTTCCCGAATGGTGAGACTGTCGAGCAGAAAATATTCCTGAAAGATGAATCCAAGATTATTTTTGCGGAAATCGGCGGCGGCCGTGGCGCTGAGGTTTTTCAGGTCTGTGCCGTTGATGCGGATTTCCCCGCCGGTCGGCGTATCGATGGTGGAAAGAACGTTGAGAAGCGTCGTTTTTCCGGAGCCGGATGCTCCCATAATGCTGATGAATTCACCGTTTTCCACGCTGAAAGATACTTTGTTAAGACTTGGCCGTTTGGCATTTTCGTAGGTTTTCGTTACTTCTTTGGCTTTTAGTAATACAGTCATTGTAATCCTCCGTTTCTGGTCAGTTTTTTGCTTTGTTCGTGTTTTCATTGTACGGGAGCGGGGCGGAAAAAGAATGAGTAAATCCGGCATATTTGAAGCACATATTTTGTGTCAGGATAGACCTTGAAAGAATCATATGATAAAATAGGAATACAATTCATAAAGGGTTCGTATTCACAGACAAACTTGTTTGTCTTGCGAATATTGGTGTCAGGACGCTTTCAGCGTTGACTCAAAGTTCGCAGGTTGAGAAGAAAGGTATGGTTATTGATATGAAAAGGTCGGTCGGAATTGGGAATCAGGATTTTGCAAAGATTATTACAAACAATATTTTTTATGTGGATAAAACACTGTTTATCAAAGAATGGTGGGAAAATAACGATGCGGTGACGCTGATTACCCGGCCCCGGCGTTTTGGAAAAACGCTGAATATGAGCATGGTCGAGCGTTTTCTGTCGGTGAAATATGCCGGGCAGGGCGAAATTTTTGAGGGACTGAATATCTGGAAAGAAGAAAGGTATCGGAACTTGCAGGGGACTTATCCTGTCATCAGTCTTTCCTTTGCAAATGTAAAGGAGAACACTTATGAAGGGGTGAAAATAAGACTCTGTCAGATTCTTTCGGATTTATATATGAAGAATGATTTTTTGAAAGACAGCGGTGTTCTGAAAGAGAAGGAAAAGGAGTATTTTGACAGGGTCTCTGAAAAAATGGATGAAATCGATGCCGCCATCTCTTTGCATAGAATGTGCGATTTTATGCAGAGATATTACGGGAAAAATCCGGTCATTCTTCTGGATGAATATGATACGCCGATGCAGGAGGCATATGTCAACGGCTATTGGAAAGAAATTGTAGCGTTTATGAGAAATCTGTTCAATTCGACCTTTAAGACAAATCCGTTTCTGGATAAGGCAATCATGACGGGTATTACGCGGGTCAGTAAAGAAAGTATCTTTTCAGATTTAAATAATCTTGAAGTAGTGACAACGACCTCGGATAAATATGCGGATTTGTTTGGTTTTACACAAAGAGAGGTATCCGATGCTCTGTGTGAGTTTGGATTGTCCGAAATGGAAGAGTGTGTTAAAGACTGGTACGATGGCTTTACATTTGGGAAAAGAGCGGATATATATAACCCTTGGTCAATCATCAATTTTCTTGATAAAAAGAAACTTTCGACATACTGGGCAAACACTAGCAGCAATGGCCTTGTCAGCAAGCTGATACGCGAAGGCAGCAAGGATGTAAAAATGATCATGGAGAATTTGCTGGACGGAGGAACGCTTCATACGAAGATAGACGAGCAGATTGTATTCGATCAGCTTGACCACAACGAATATGCGATATGGAGTCTGCTGCTCGCGAGCGGGTATCTGAAGGTAGAGCAGCATACGATGGATGGGGATACCGGAAAAGAAGAATATGTTCTGAAACTGACGAACAAAGAAGTCCGGCTGATGTTCGGGAACATGATAGAAGGATGGTTCAAAAACTATTCTCCGGCGTATAACGATTTCATCAAGGCGTTGCTGTTGGATGATAAAAAAGCGATGAATCATTACATGAATAAAGTTGCCCTTGAGACTTTCAGTAACTTTGACGCCGGAAACAGGCCTTCCGAAAGTGCGGAGCCGGAACGTTTTTATCATGGATTTGTGCTGGGACTCATGATAGAATTGTCAGATCGGTATACAATCATCTCGAACAGGGAGAGCGGTTTCGGACGTTATGATGTGATGCTCAAACCGAAGAACAGCACGGATGATGCCATTCTGATAGAGTTTAAAGTGCATGACCCGGAAGATGAGAAAACATTGAAAGATACAGTCGATGCGGCGCTTTTACAGATAGAAGAAAAACATTATGCGGCATCCCTTGAGGCGGAAGGGATTTCGGCGGAGCGCATCAGGAAATATGGCTTTGCATTTGAGGGAAAAAAGGTGCTGATCGGGTAAGCGCAGAGCAATAGGCGGAGGGACTATGAGAAGAAAAGACAGGGAAGTAACAGATATTGATGAAATCAGGAATATATTAGATGCGTGCAAGACGGCCAGTATAGCCATGATAGACGGCGATATGCCTTATGTCGTGCCATTAAGTTATGGCTATGAGCTGAATGGCGGCAGTCTGGTGCTGTATTTTCACTGTGCCAAAGAAGGAAGAAAGCTGGAAATTTTGAAACGGAATCCGAAAGTCTGTTTTGCTGTTTTTCAGGAAGGGGAACCGCTATATGCGGAGAAGGCACCCTGCAGTTCGGGATATTATTATTCCAGCGTCATCGGGGACGGTATTGCGTCGCTTATAGAGGATTCTGCCGGAAAGCGGTATGCTTTACAGAAAATGTTCGCACAGCAGGCGGGTAAGACAATAGAGTTTACCGAGGCGCAGGCAGATACCGTGTGCGTATTTCAGATCGTTTCCGAGACGTATACGGGGAAACGGAAAGAAAAGAAGTAGGAGAGGAAGAAATGAGCTGACCCTTCACGCGGCCAGCTTTTTCTTCGTTTGACTGATCGTACAGATATAACGTAGCAACAGCTTCCAGGCCCCTCTTCCAAGTAGTAGTAAAACAGCGCCCATCACGACCGAATAAAGAAAAGTAAATGCGGGCGAAAGCGTCATGGTACCGAATTGCGCGACCACAAAGGGAACATCGTATCCGAACAGAGAGCCGATGAATTTGACCAGCCCGGCAGCAGGCGCGATGGCGCCGCAGAGAAGGAACATCGGCGCGGTAATGCCGAGGATTGGAACGATGAACATGCCAGAAAAACCCGTTAAGCTGTAAAAAGCAAAGACCGTCAGGAACCTGTTCAGGCTGAAGTCGTTTCCTTTTGCAATAAAATCGCCGAGATACGCTTTGGCGAGTTCTTTGGGTGCGCCCAGCCGTTCCAGTATCTGCGCTTCGGGAAGCTGTTCGCTTTCCATTTCCAGAATCGAACTTTTGATTTCTTTGATGATATCGGCCCGTTCCGATGCCGGAAGCGGACGCAGGTGCTTGTCAATGGTGTTCAGGTAGGTTTCAAATGCTGCATTCATTTTTATCAAGAAGCTCCTTTCTTTGTTTCAGTGGTTTTCCTTTTTAAATCGGATATGGTATCCGATAAATTCTGCCATTCGTCGTTCATGGCCTGTAAGTAAGCGCAGCCTTCTGACGTCAGGGAATAATATTTGCGCGGCGGCAGTCCTTCTGCGGAATCCTGCCAGACGGACTGCAGATATCCTTCTTTCTGCAGTCTCCGCAGTAACGGATACACGGTGCTTTCCGTCGAAGCAATGGTCGGATATGCGCTCAATTTCTGTAAGATTTCGTATCCGTAACAGGTCTTTCGGCTCAGCATGAGCAAAATACAGTATTCCAGTGTACCCCGTATGATCTGGGATTTCCATTTGTCTAAGTCCATATAAATTCTCCAAGCTGCTTTTAATATAGTACATCGTACTACATAGTACTGTGTATGTCAATAGTAGTAATAAAATTTTTTTTACTTTTTAATGGTGCACCCATACATCCTCAACGGTCCTGCTTATAACGTTGCATTGTAAATGACGAAAAATTATTTTATAATAAAAAGTACATATCAGGAGTCAGGGGGAGTCTTTATGTACGAGAGGATGCTTGATAAACAGATAATGCCTGCTATGGCGGAGATGACAGGATTCTGTGGTGAGAACGGAGAAAGGTTTTCCGCGCTGAATGCGTGGTTGACGTCTGCCTTTCATACAGAGCAGAAAATCGTGTTCCCTTATGGCAATAAGTATGGCTGGGGAATCTCCCATAAAAAGAAAAGTAAACTGATCTGTAATGTTTTTGCCGAAGACAATGCATTCACTGTCATGATGAGATTATCAAATAAACAATACAGTACCGTTTACGATAAGCTTCATAAATATACGCAGGAATATATTGATAATAAATATCTCTGTGGCGATGGGGGATGGATACAATACCGCATTACATGTAAGGAGCATTTTGACGATATCAAAACATTGTTATCCGTAAAATGTTCATCATAATCGTATTATGGACTTCCCCTTTACCGAAAAGTGAACAGTAACCGGCAATTTTTCCAAATCATAAAAATTTACAAAAAAACCATAAATATCCTTCTCCTCATCCGTATGTATTATATCAGGCGAAAACATACAGGGAAAAGGGAGGAAGGTATTATGAAGAATCTGAACAGATTATTTTTTCGGAAAAGAAATTTAGCGATATTGCTCGCGGCCGCGCTGGCGGCCGGAACGATGACAGGCTGCGGCACTTCGAAGACGGATTCTGGCAGCGGTGTGGAATCCCCGGATTCGGGCATGACGGATAATGCGGTGAACAGCATAGAAAACACAGCTAACAGCACGGAAAATGCGGCGAATGATGCGGACAGCATGACGAACAGCACAGAAAATGCCGGTGGTGCGGCGCCTTCAACGGATGCAGCTGCGGCATCGGAGGACTTTGACAGCAGCGCGGAAACGGCGGATGCGGCACCGGCTTATGAAAAAGAGGCGGAGCGTTCGACGGGAATCTATAACGAAGCGAAGTGTGAGTCGGCCGCGGACTGCTATGATTATTATGATAATTATTATGATTATGAGGTACCGAATACGGAAGAGTATAATGCCGTGGACGAATCGGGATTTACGGCGGCTTCCGTTTCACCGCTTTCCACATTTTCGGCGGATGTTGACACGGCTTCTTACAGCAACCTGCGCAGGATGATTGAAGATGGTTATTGCCTGGAAGAGATTCCTGACGGAGCTGTCAGAATTGAAGAACTGCTCAATTATTTTCAATATGACTATGTGCGCCCGAAAAAGGGCGAGCCATTCGGTGTTACGACGCAGATTGCAGACTGTCCGTGGAATCCGAACAGCAAGATTGCTATGATCGGGCTGAAAACAATGGACATTGATTTTTCGGAGGCGCCGGCGTCCAATCTCGTATTTCTGCTGGATGTTTCCGGTTCCATGTACAGCAATGACAAGCTGCCTCTGCTGCAGAAATCTTTTTCCATGCTGACAGAAAATCTGACGAAAAAGGATACGGTCTCGGTCGTCGTATATGCCGGAGAGGACAGGGTCGTATTGGAAGGCGTGAACGGAGCGGAGCAGGAGGAAATCCTGGATGCCATTAACAGTCTGGAGGCATCTGGTTCCACGGCGGGAAGTGACGGTATTATAACGGCTTACCGGATTGCGGAAAAATATTTTATCAAAGGTGGGAACAATCGGGTCATTCTGGCGACCGACGGCGATCTGAACGTGGGGCTGACGACGGAAGCGGAACTGGAAGAACTGATCAGCAGGGAAAAGGAATCCGGCGTCTATCTGTCCGTGCTCGGCTTCGGAACCGGAAATATCAAAGATAACAAGATGGAAACGCTCGCCGATAAAGGCAACGGAAACTATGCGTATATTGACTCCCTGACGGAAGCGAAAAAGGTTCTGGTGGAAGAAATGGGAGCAACGCTTATAACGGTAGCGGAAGATGTAAAGTTTCAGGTGGAGTTTAACCCGGCTGTGGTAGCGGGCTATCGCCTTATCGGCTATGAAAACAGACAGCTTGCGGAGCAGGATTTTGCAGACGATGCAAAAGACGCCGGAGAAGTCGGCGCCGGTCATACGGTGACGGTTCTGTACGAAATCGTGACGACGGATACGCCCACGACTTATGCGGGAACTTCTTTGAAGTACGGCGAAAAGAAGAAACTGCCGGATGAAGAATGGTTCACGGTCAATATCCGTTATAAAAAGCCGGGAACGGACAAAAGCCTTTTGCAGTCCTATCCGGTCGATCGGGCGGATTACGCCGGGACGCCGGGGGATGATATGCAGTTTGCAATGGCAGTCGCGGAATTTGGGCTTGTTGTAACGAACAGCACCTATAAAGGGGATGCCGATATGCGGAGCGTCATTGACCGATTGAAAGCGATCGACACCAAGTCGGATGAGTATAAAGACGAGTTCTGCTATCTTGTCAGACGGCTTGAACAAAACGGAGAAAAATCAATGCGGTAATCCACAGGGATATGGTAAAAGAGAACCTATAGGAAAAGGGCAGGGAGGAAGGTATTATGAAAAAGTTGAACAAATTATTTTGGGGGAAAAGAAATGTATCGATGCTGCTCGCGGCTTTGTTGACGGCCGGAACGCTGGCAGGCTGCGGTGCGGCAAAATCCACAGATATGAGCAGCACGGAAAGCGGCATGTCAGTGACGGAAGATGCAGCGGCAGCGGAAGAGACAGGCGCGGGAAGCTACGATGATTATGAGATGTCTAATGCAGAAGAGTATAATGCTGTGGATGAATCGGGATTTGTGTCGGCTGCCGTTTCACCGCTTTCTACATTTTCAGCGGATGTTGACACGGCTTCTTACAGTAACCTGCGCAGAATGATAGAAGATGGTTATTGTCTGGAGGATATTCCTGACGGAGCTGTCAGAATCGAAGAACTGCTCAATTATTTTCAATATGATTATGTGCGCCCGGAAAAAGATGAGCCATTCGGCGTTACGACACAGATTGCAGACTGTCCGTGGAATCCGAACAGCAAGATCGCCATGATCGGGCTGAAAACAATGGACATTGATTTTTCGGAGGCGCCGGCGTCCAATCTCGTTTTTCTGCTGGATGTTTCCGGCTCTATGTACAGCGATGACAAGCTGCCCCTGCTGCAGAAATCTTTTTCCATGCTGACGGAAAATCTGACGGAAAAGGATACCGTCTCAATCGTCGTTTATGCCGGAGAAGACAGAGTTATCTTAGAAGGCGTGAACGGAACGAAGCGGGCGCAGATCATCGAGGCCATTAACAGTCTGGAGGCATCCGGTTCCACGGCCGGGAGCGACGGCATCATAACGGCTTATCAGATTGCGGAGAACTATTTTATTGAAGGCGGGAACAACCGTGTCATTCTGGCGACGGATGGAGACTTGAATGTGGGGCTGACGACGGAAGCGGAACTGGAGGAACTGATCAGCAGAGAAAAGGAATCCGGCGTCTATCTGTCCGTGCTCGGTTTCGGAACCGGAAATATCAAGGATAACAAAATGGAAACGCTCGCCGATAAAGGCAACGGAATCTATGCGTATATCGACTCTCTGACAGAAGCCAAAAAAGTTCTGGTAGAAGAGATGGGAGCAACACTCGTAACGGTTGCGGAGGATGTGAAGTTTCAAGTGGAATTTAATCCGGCTGTGGTGGCGGGTTATCGTCTGATCGGCTATGAAAACAGACGGCTTGCGGAGCAGGATTTCACAGACGATACGAAGGATGCGGGAGAAATCGGCGCAGGCCATACGGTAACGGTTCTGTACGAGATTGTGACAACGGATACACCCACGACCTATGCGGGAACTCCTTTGAAATATGGGGGAGCGCAGGAATTGCCGGATGAGGAATGGTTCACGGTCAGTATCCGTTATAAGGAACCGGGAGCCGATCAGAGTCTTCTGCAATCCTATCCGGTCGATGCGGCGGACTACACAAAGGAACCGGGTAACGATATACAGTTCGCCATGGCGGTCGCGGAATTTGGTCTTGTCGTGACGGACAGCGATTATAAAGGGGATGCCGATATGCGGACCGTCATCGACAGACTGAAAACGATTGATACCAAATCGGACGAATATAAAGACGAGTTCTGCTATCTTGTCAGACGGCTTGAACAGAACGGGGAAAAATAGGGGTTGATCGTGTTATCGCGGGATGGGCGGTGGAGTTGTTGTTATTCCAGGGCATAGCATTAAAAGCTATGCCCGCCGCCGCCACCGCTGCTGCCGCCGCTGCTTCCACTTCCACTGCTGCTACTGCTACTGCTGGTGGGATTGTAGGTGCGGCTTTCCCGGACAAAGAATGCCCGCGGCTGCGTATAATGAAAATGATTCTGCCCGTTTCTCAGAAGTTCTCTTCTTCCCGGTTTCCTGATTCCTGTGAAAAAACATACCAGACCGTAATTCAACAACAGGGCAAGGATGACAGCCAGTAAACCGTTGCTGATATATTTCATGGGCTGAGCGATCTTGTATCCTTTGAGGAGTGCCAGTATCTGCTCGTATGTATGCAACGCACAATCGTAATAATCGCCGTTGGACGCATAGCGGTAAACATTGTCCGTGATCGTGTTCGCATAGGATTTGGTGATTACCTTATAGAGATTTCCATCGCTGTGTATCCATATATTACGGTTGTCCATGTCTATGAGAAAAAGCGTTCCGCTGGCTGTGCCGAATTGCTCTTGATAATACTGACGGGCATAGGACTCTGTGTCCAGATGATTGTTGTCTATTGTTTTAAAAGCTGCATTTCCATAGTCTGTGATTTCCTGCATTGATGCGGCAAGCGCCAGCGTTTCTTCTTCGTCGAGAAGCAACGCATCATCTTCGATCAATGCACGGTAAGAGGTTTTTGGATTGATGTAAATTTCTTTTCCGGAAGAATCTGATTGCGGCGCATGATTCATATAAACCTCGTCATCCGCTGTTTCTGCCCCTTCCCCCTGGGAATCTGTCTGATATTCTGTAAAATCGTACAGGAGATCGTCCTGAAAGCGCCGGAATCTGTTCCATACCTGAAAAATTCCTGCCAGGGTGATGATTGTGACCGCTGCCGGGATGGCTATTTTATAAATCATATTTTTACGCATTCTCATCGCCTCCCCGTCTGTTGAATTGTGGTAACTTACGCGTGGTCAGCATATTATATCTTCCGATGATGTCCATCAGTGTCCAGATGACAGTCCCCATGGAAATGATTGAACCGCCGTAATAATATAGGTCGGAAACGGGATTCCACAGGATGATCACAATCGCCAGCAGGATTGCCGCAAAGGGTTTTGCGAGCACCGGAAACAGTTCTTTCACGGAAATTTTCCATACGTTTTTCTGGCGTCTGTATAACGGAACCAGAAACACAAAGGCGGTAAAGACGATGACAATTGTCGTCAGTGTCGCAGCATTACCGCCCAAAAAGGCTGTAAAAGTTAAAATAGGCGGCAGGACAAATGAAAAAAGCATCGTTCCGATTATGATTCGTATTATGATCGTTGTACTGTCAGGTTTCTTGGCCGTTTTTCGTTGTCCGGTCTCGGCATAGTTCACCCAGGAGTCATCGACACCGTTGTTTCTTTGTTCATTCTCTTTTTTCTGTTTTGAAAAGATATATCCTTTATCGTTCTCACGCGTTTCCTTTTCTTTGATTCGTCTCATTTGAGAAAAAGAAACAAACGCGCATACGAACGCTAACAGCGCCGACAGGATTAGAGCGGCGCCGGGCGTAATGGTAAATCGAAGATTCAGTATCAAAAACAGCGGAACTGCCAGAAGCAGGGAGCCGATTACATATTTTTTTCTGTCCACGGGAAGGTCTGCCGCTGCCTTTCCTGTCTGTCCGTTGACTACGGCGTAGGCGACCCTGTCGCCTTTTCTGTAAGAGAGGAACCATACTGGAAACATAGCCGATTCTGCGGCGGTACATTCCGGGCGCAAAGCATTTTTCAGAGAATAGGAATTACGCTGTTCTTTCACATGGTATCGGGAGCATACGCTGTCGTCTGCCATTCTGCGGAATGCGTCATCTGCGGCAAGACTGCCGGCATCCTGCTCGTATACGAAGCTGTCCACATCACCGGAATCCGCATAGAATCCGCTTAAAAACGGCGGCGTAAAAGGCTTGCACGCCGTCATGTCGTACGGTGCGATGGCTCCGCTCAGGTCATCGGAAAAAGCGGCCGCCGCATCGTAGGAAATACCCTTATAGGACGCATCGACTTCACTGATGATGTCATAATGTCTGGTGATCAGATAATCACCTTTTTGACGGCTTGTACTGCCGCGAAAGGTAATTTCACCTTTTTTTTCAAAAGAATAGACCCAGTAGGGCATATAAATTCCACGAAATTTTTCGATATATGCCTGATCTTTTAATTCCTTCGGAGCAAAGACAGCACGCCGCATCATCCGGGCATAGGAAGCCTTGCAGTCTTCTTTTGTCTTGGAAAAAGGGATGATGTGGACGGGGCGGTGTCCTTTCCCAATCCTGCTGTTCAGGATAGCCGTAGAACCGCAGAAACTGCAGAAAGTAGCGGCGGTGGTATCTTCGCTCAGAAGTTCGGCACCGCACTGTGAACAGGTAAAGACGGTTACGTCATACGCGTCGTCTTCTCCGGCGTCTTGATCGCGCTGAATGCTGTATGGATTCAGGGTAGTGCTGCAATGACTGCATAACATCTGTTGGGCGGCAATATCAAATTTCAGATTGCTGCCGCAGTTTGGGCATTCGTACATAATAAGCTCCTCTCGTGTCGTCTGATCTGCGCTCTGAACGCAGTATACGTCCGTTGGCAGTCGCTTTCACGTTTCAGTATACGGTATAATACTTTATGAAGCAAGTTACGAAATGATATGGGGAAATGATATGGGGAAAATAGGGGTTGCTATATGTCGGAATATGACATAGAATAGAGGCAGTATAAAAATATTTTTCTTGAGGAGGAAGAGAAATGAGTTCAAGTGATGCAATGTACACCGCAGCGGCAGTGTCTATCGGAGCCGGATATTTTATTGTCTGTCTGGCTTTGATCGTTGTTTCGTTAGTAGGAATGTGGAAGGTCTTTGTGAAGGCCGGAAAACCGGGCTGGGCGGCAATCGTACCGATTTACAACATGTATTGTCTGTTTGAGATGTCATTCGGCAATGGCTGGCTGTTCCTTTTGTCCTTTGTGCCCTGTGCGAACTTTGTTGTAATGATCATGTGCTATATCAAGCTGGCAAAAGCATTTGGCAAGGGGGTTGGTTTCGGCTTGGGTCTGGTGTTCTTTAACTTTATTTTCATGATGATTCTTGGATTTGGGGATGCGGAATATATAGGACCCCAATAAAAGTGTGAGAAGAAGCGGCCATTGTATTTTTTTTAGTACAATGGTTGCTTTTTTTTGACTCTTGTGGTATATCATAACTATGTTAAATGCGTTGAAGGAGACTCACTTTACGGAAAACGACAGGAATACGGCGTCACCGACTGAGAGCGCTGTTTGTGGGAAGTAAGGAACGGGAACACTCCGGAGCAGATTATCTGAACGTCGAAAGCGGCGCTAGGGTAATACGTTGCACGCGTTAAGTGTAAGAGTGGGCAGGGCGGTAAAACATCTTGTTGGAGATGGCGGCTTGTCAATGCGGGTGGTACCGCGGGTATGCAGATTGTATCAGTAGATGCTTATCTAACAGGTATATATCTGGAGAAGAAAATATCCGTCCCGGAATACAGAAAATGTATTCCGGGACTTTTTTTATGTGATTTATGTGATAGGAAATAAAAGCATCTTTTCATGGAAAAAGTCCCGGAAGCCAGGTTTGTGTCTGCGCTGCATCCGCGAACCTGATATGCAGAAAGCGGCGCAGAAATGAGGAGAGCTATGGAGACAACAAGAAAGACAGAAAGTGTTTACAGAGAAGTCACTTTGCAGCAGATTGGCGAGCAGGATATCGGCCGGGAATTGAAGGTTGCCGGATGGGTAGAAAATATCAGAGACCATGGCGGTGTTTCATTCGTGGATCTGCGCGATATGTACGGTGTTCTTCAGGTCGTGATGCGGGATACTTCTCTTTTGGACGGATTATCCAGAGAGATGTGCATTTCCATTGAGGGACTTGTGGAAAAAAGAGATGAAGAAACTTATAACCCGCGGATTCCGACCGGAACGATTGAATTGGAGGCACATCGGGTAGAAGTTCTCGGTAAGGTATATAAACAGCTTCCTTTTGAAGTGATGACTTCGAAGGAAACAAGGGAAGATGTGAGGTTGAAATACCGTTATCTGGATTTGCGGAACCAGAAAGTAAAAGATAACATTATTTTCCGTTCCAGAGTCATTGCATTTTTGCGGGAGAAAATGACGGAACTTGGATTTCTGGAAATTCAGACGCCGATTCTGTCCGCGTCATCTCCGGAAGGGGCAAGAGATTATATCGTGCCTTCCAGAAAATATAAAGGAAAATTCTATGCGCTTCCGCAGGCACCGCAGCAGTATAAGCAGCTCCTGATGGTGTCCGGATTTGACAAATATTTTCAGATAGCGCCGTGTTTCCGTGATGAAGATGCGCGTGCGGACCGTTCGCCGGGAGAATTTTATCAACTGGATTTTGAGATGAGTTTCGCGACGCAGGAGGATGTTTTCCGGGTCGGCGAGGAAGTTCTTTCCGCCGCTTTTGAGAAGTTTGCGCCGGAAGGTTATGCGGTGACGAAGGCGCCGTATCCGGTCATCAGTTATAAACAGGCGATGTTGGAATTTGGTACGGATAAGCCGGATCTGCGGAACCCGCTGCGCATTATTGACCTGACGGATTTTTTCCAGAAATGTGAGTTCAAGCCTTTTCTTAAAAGGACTGTCCGGGCGATTAAAGTTCATGCAGAAATGTCCAAAGGCTTTCATGAAAAACTGCTGAAATTTGCGACGGACATGGGAATGGGCGGCTTAGGCTATCTGGAAGTGGATGAAGCGATGGCTTATAAGGGGCCGATTGATAAATTTATTCCTGAAGAGTTGAAAAAAGAACTTGCCGGGTTGGCGGAACTTTCTGCGGGCGATACGATTTTCTTCATAGCGGATAAAGAAGAAAAGGCGGCATATTATGCGGGTCAGCTTCGCACGGAACTGGGTGAAAAACTGGAACTTATTGAGAAGAAAGCATACCGCTTCTGTTATATCAATGATTTTCCGATGTTCGAACTGGATGCGGATACGAAGCAGATTGGTTTTACACACAATCCCTTTTCCATGCCGCAGGGAGGCCTGGAAGCGCTGCAGACAATGGACCCGCTTTCCATTCTGGCTTATCAGTATGACATCGTCTGTAACGGTGTGGAGCTTTCTTCCGGCGCTGTCCGGAACCATGACATGGAAATTATGGTAAAGGCTTTTGAAATCGCCGGGTATGACGAAGAGACTTTACAGAAAAAATTCGGCGCTTTATACAACGCTTTCCAGTTCGGTGCACCGCCGCATGCGGGCATGGCCCCGGGTGTAGACCGCATGATCATGCTCCTTCGCGGCGAAGAGAATATCCGGGAAGTCATCGCCTTCCCGATGAGCGGTACGGCACAGGATTTCATGTGCGGCGCGCCGAATGATGTGACGGAGCAGCAGCTGCGGGAAGTGCATATTAAAATACGGCAGTAAATGTGGAACATCGGAGCTTCCACCCGCGCCGATGTCTCCAACTACGATTCTAAGAAAGGAGAAATTCTATGGCAAATATCATTGATGATGAAACAATTGAATATGTCAGCATTCTGGCGAAGCTGGAGCTTTCGGAGGAAGAGAGGGAGCAGGCGAAAAAGGATATGGGAAGAATGCTGGATTATATCGATAAACTTGGCGAACTGGATACGGAGGGCGTTGAGCCGATGTCCCATGTCTTTCCGGTACAGAATGTGTTCCGGGAAGATATTGTGACAAACTCTGACACGAGAGAACAGTTGCTTGCCAACGCGCCGGAGCAGAAGGATGGAATGTTTATGGTGCCGCGGATAGTGTGAGAAAGGTTATGTTACCGCCTCCGTCCGGCCAGTGCTCCGTACAGTTCCT
>CAMWXB010000008.1 GCA_947178125.1 uncultured Lachnospiraceae bacterium
ATATAGAAGGTGATTGCTTATATATTGAATGTTGACCGGGAAGATATCTCTATGGTAACAACTTTTATGGATGATCTGGGGGCGGATTCTCTGGATATCTTTCAAATCATTATGGGAATTGAAGAAGAATTTGATATCGAGATTCCGGCTGAAAAAGTGGAACATATAACGACGGTAGAAGAAGCGGTTAATTTAATGAAGAGCGCGATCAAGGCGGCAGAATAGAAGAAAAAACCCTTTCTGAGAAGGGTTTTTTAGTTTTTGTGGAGGTATCAATGCAGCAAAGACCGTTAGAAGAATTGGAAAATAAAATCGGTTATCAGTTTCAGGATAAGCTCCTGCTTCGTCAGGCATTGACGCATAGTTCCTTTGCCAATGAGCAGAGGATCAATAAGCAGGAAGATTATGAACGTCTGGAATTTCTGGGAGACGCGGTATTAGAATTAGTATCCAGTGAATTCCTTTTTCAGGAAAACAGACAGATGACAGAGGGACAGCTGACAAGAACAAGAGCGTCCATCGTATGCGAGCAGGCGCTTGCATATTGCGCAAGAGAGTTTGGACTGGAAGCATATATTCTGCTCGGAAAAGGAGAGGAGCGGACCGGCGGAAGGACGAAGGATTCCATTATTTCAGATGTTATGGAAGCGATCATCGGGGCAATCTATATTGACAGTGGTATACCGCAGGCATCGGCTTTTATTCACCGATTTATTCTTTCCGATCTGGAGCATAAGAAGCTGTTTTATGATGCCAAGACAATTTTGCAGGAATTTGTGCAGCAGAAAAATTCAGGAACGCTTCATTATCAGCTTATTCGGGAGGACGGACCCGACCACGATAAGCTTTTTGTCATAGAAGCCAGAATTGACGAAAAGAAAATCGGTGAAGGAACGGGAAAAACAAAAAAGGCAGCGGAGCAGCAGGCGGCTTATGAAGCGCTTGTTTCTCTGCAGAGATAAAATGCGGGGTATTTATGTATTTAAAAAGTATCGAAGTACAGGGTTTTAAATCTTTTGCAAATAAAATCACATTCAAATTTCACAACGGGATTACCGGAATCGTTGGGCCGAATGGCAGCGGTAAGAGCAATGTCGCGGATGCGGTCAGATGGGTGTTGGGAGAACAGCGCATCAAGCAGCTGCGCGGCGCTTCCATGCAGGACGTTATTTTTTCGGGGACAGAGATGCGTAAGGCGCTTGGTTCCGCTTACGTTGCAATTACATTGGATAATGCCGATCATCAGCTTTCTATCGATTATGATGAAGTAACGGTATCCAGAAGGCTGTATCGTTCCGGTGAAAGCGAATATATGATCAATGGCACGATCTGCCGTCTAAAAGACGTCAATGAGCTTTTTTACGATACGGGTATTGGAAAAGAAGGCTATTCCATTATCGGTCAGGGACAAATTGATAAGATCCTGAGCGGTAAACCGGAGGAGCGCCGGGAACTTTTTGATGAGGCGGCCGGTATCGTAAAATTTAAGCGGAGAAAATATGCAGCGCAGAAAAAGCTGGAAGACGAGAAGCAGAACCTTGTCCGTGTCAACGATATTCTCTCGGAACTCGAAAAGCAGACGGGGCCCCTTGAGAAGCAGTCCGAAAAGGCAAGGATTTATCTGCGGAAAAAGGAAGAATTGAAAACACTGGATGTCAATGTTTTCCTGGTCGAGAATGTCAGTATCAAGGAACAGCTTGATGGGGTCGATGAAAAACTGCAGATTGCCGGAGACGATTTAGAGGATACGACGCAGAAATATGAACATATTAAAGAAGAGTATGAGCAGATTGAGAGCAGAATAGAGCAGTTGGACCAGGCGATTGAGCAGGCGAGGGCAACGTTGACGGATACGGGCGTCATGCGTTCTAAATTAGAAGGCGAAATGAACGTCTTAAAGGAGAAAATCCATTCCGTACAGGGAAATGAGGAACATCTGCTGACCCGTATCAATACGATCGAAGCTTCCATACAGGAGAAAACGCAGGAGAAAGAAGGCATTTCCGAACAGAAAGCGCAAATCGATGAAAAGCTGAAAGTGCTGCAGCAGGCAAGGGAAGAAGCGGGAAAACTGTTAGAAGAAGTACAGGGCCGTATCGAAGCGTTAAATAATCAGATTGAAAGCGGTAAGAATACCATTATCGAAGCGTTGAATAACAGGGCTACCATCAAGTCCAAGATGGGAAGCTTTGACACGATGTTAGAGCAGATTCAGATTCGAAAAGCGGAGTTAAATTCCAGGCTGCTGCGGGCCAAATCGGATGAAGCGGCGCATACGGAGACGATTAAAAATCTGGAAGAAGAATTTGAAAAGATCAATACGGCAATTCAGGAACTGCGCGATAAACAGGAAGTATCGGAAGAGAAACTCGCAGGCATGCGGGAGGAACTGGCCGGAAAAGACCAGAAGCTTCGCGATACGCAGGTCTTATATCATCAGGAAAAATCGAAACTGGATGCACTCTCCAACCTGACGGAGCGCTATGAAGGCTATGGCGGCGCGGTCAAGGCTGTCATGGAACAAAAGACGAAGAAAAAGGGAATCATCGGTGTCGTAGCGGATATCATTCAGGCCGAGGCCAAATATGAAACGGCAATCGAAACGGCGCTTGGCGGCAATATCCAGAATATCGTGACGGAAGATGAAGAGACGGCGAAGAGCATGATCGCCTTTTTGAAGAGCAGCCGTGCAGGCCGTGCGACTTTCTTACCGCTTACGAGCATTAAAAATCCGCAGGAATTTAAGAATAAGGATGCCCTGAAGGAAAAAGGCGTTATCGGCATGGCGGACGAGCTGGTAAAAGTCGATCAGAAATACCGGGATGTGGCGAAGTCTCTGCTCGGCAGGATTGTCGTCGTCGATAACATTGATAATGCGGTTAAAATTGCCGGAAAGTTCCGCCACAGCCTTCGTATGGTAACGATTGAAGGGGAACTGCTCGTTCCGGGCGGAGCCATCAGCGGCGGCGCTTTTAAGAATAACAGCAATCTGCTGGGCCGCCGGCGTGAAATGGAAGAACTGGAGAAAAAAATCAAACAGTATGTTATGGAAATCGACCGCCTTTTGGAAGATATCGAAGCCACCAAGGCGGCAAGAAACAAACTGCGGCTTGAAATAGAAGATATTAAGGGACAGTTACAGCGGAAATTTATCGAACAGAATACAGCAAGGCTGAATGTCAGTCAGGCGAGAGAGCGGAAAAATGAAGCGGCGGAAGGTTCCGAAGAATTGCAGACGGAAGAGACGGAACTGGAAACACAGATTCGGGAGATTCAGGAAAATAAGAAAGCAATTCTGAAAGAACTGGAAAACTCCGAAACACTGGAAAAAGATACGGAGACGCGGATTGAAGGTTTTCAGCGCCAGTTGGAAACGGAACGTGCCGAAGAGTCGGTACAGTCTGCCAAAGTTTCCGAGTGGGATGTGGAAGTCGAGAAAATATTGCAGCAGGCCGAGTTCCACAGACAGAATATCGAACGTATCGCGGGAGAAATTGAGCGTCATGAGGCAGAACTGAAAGAAGTGCAGGAAAGCTTGCAGGCTGGCCGGGAAGATGTGGAACGGAAGCAGGAGAGCATTCTGGAGATTGAAAAGACGATTCTCGCATCCCATACGACCCAGACCGATACGGAATTGCAGTTAAAAGAAGACGTTGCATCCAAGGAAGCGCTGTCGGCGAAGCAGAAGAATTTCTTCAATGAGCGGGAAGAATTGTCAAAGCAGATGAATTCGCTCGATAAGGAAGTATATCGTCTGAACAGCCAGAAAGAAAAGCTGGAAAACTCCATCGAATCCCAGATCAATTATATGTGGGATGAATACGAGATCACGTTGTCGGATGCCGCATCCATGCGAAACGAGGAGATGGATGACCTGCCCGCCATGAAAAAGGATATTTCCAGATTAAAAGATGAAATCCGGAAACTGGGCGACGTCAATGTGAATGCCATCGAGGATTATAAGAACCTGATGGAGCGTTATACATTCTTAAAGACACAGCATGACGATCTGGTGGAAGCGGAGCAGACCCTGCTCGGCATTATCGAAGAACTGGATACTTCCATGCGGAAACAGTTTAATGAGAAATTTGCGGAAATCAACCGGGAATTTGATAAGGTCTTTAAAGAACTGTTCGGCGGCGGAAAAGGTACTCTGGAACTGATAGAAGACGAGGACGTGCTGGAAGCCGGCATTCGGATCATTGCACAGCCGCCCGGAAAGAAACTGGTCAATATGATGCAGATGTCCGGTGGAGAAAAGTCGCTGACAGCAATCTGTCTGCTGTTCGCCATCCAGAATCTGAAACCTTCGCCTTTCTGTCTGCTGGACGAAATCGAAGCGGCGCTGGATGAAAATAATGTAGGCCGTTTTGCAAAATATTTACATAAGCTGACCAGGAATACACAGTTCATTGTTATCACGCACAGGCGCGGAACGATGGAAAAAGCGGACAGACTGTATGGTATCACGATGGAAGAAAAAGGTATTTCGACGTTAGTCAGCGTAAATTTAATCGATAAGGAATTGGATGATTGATGAGTGAAGAAAAAAAAGGCTTTTTTGCCAGATTAAAAGAAGGATTGACGAAAACAAGAAATAATATCGTTCATGGAATCGATTCCGTGTTCAGCGGTTTTTCCCACATTGATGAGGATTTCTATGAGGAACTGGAAGAGATTCTGATCATGGGCGATATCGGCGTGAATGCGACAGACGAGATTCTGACGAGGCTGCGGGAGCAGGTAAAGGAGAATCATATTAAGGAACCGGCCGCCTGCAAAGATTATCTGATCCAGAATATCAAAGAGCAGATGCAGGTAGGCGAGACCGCGTATGAATTTGAGCATAAGCAGTCTATCGTGCTCGTGATCGGTGTCAACGGTGTCGGGAAAACGACTTCTGTCGGGAAACTGGCCGGCAAGCTGAAAGCACAGAACCGAAAAGTTCTGCTTGCTGCGGCGGATACCTTCCGGGCTGCAGCAGGAGAACAACTGACTGAGTGGGCGCACCGGGCAGGCGTGGAAATCGTCGGCGGCAAAGAGGGGGCAGACCCGGCCAGCGTCATTTACGATGCGGTGGCGGCTGCAAAAGCAAGGAATGTCGATGTGCTGTTGTGCGATACGGCAGGCCGCCTGCACAACAAGAAGAATCTGATGGAAGAGTTGAAGAAGATCAACCGAATTATCGACAAGGAATTTCCGGATGCCCACAGGGAAAATCTCGTTGTTCTGGATGGAACGACGGGACAGAATGCGTTGCAGCAGGCACGGGAGTTCGGAGAAGTGGCGGATTTGACGGGAATTATCCTGACCAAAATGGACGGAACGGCCAAGGGTGGAATTGCGGTAGCGATTCAAGCCGAGTTGAAAATTCCGGTGAAATATATCGGCGTCGGAGAGACGATTGAAGATTTACAGAAATTTGATGCGGAACAGTTCGTAAATGCGTTATTTGACGTGAATCTAAACGATGTCGAAGCGGAAGAACTTGCGGAATAACAGGAAAGGGGCAGGAAGATGGAGCTTACGTTGGAGAAATTTGAAGAGGCGTGCGAAGTCGTAAAAAAGGTCACGATGGAGACCAAATTGGTGTACAGCGACTATTTCAGCGCACAGACAGGAAACAGGGTATATCTGAAACCGGAAAATATGCAGTTTACAGGAGCCTATAAACTGCGGGGCGCCTATTATAAAATGAGCACATTGTCGGAAGAGGAACGGCAGAAGGGGTTGATTACGGCTTCAGCCGGAAATCATGCGCAGGGTGTCGCTTATGCCGCAAAATGCTATCATGTGAAGGCGACGATTGTTATGCCGACGACGACACCGCTCATTAAGGTCAACAGAACAAAGGGCTATGGCGCGGAAGTGATCCTGTATGGAGACGTCTATGATGAGGCGTGTACTTATGCGTATCAGCTTGCGGAAGAAAAAGGTTATACGTTCGTACATCCTTTTGATGACCTGGATGTGGCGACGGGTCAGGGCACAATTGCGATGGAGATTATCAAGGAACTTCCGCTGGTAGATTATATTCTTGTACCAATCGGCGGCGGCGGACTGGCAACGGGCGTTTCGACTCTTGCCAAGTTGTTGAACCCGAAGATTCAGGTCATCGGGGTGGAGCCGGCGGGCGCGAACTGTATGCAGGCATCCATCAAGGCAGGAAAAGTAACGACTTTAGACAGTGTGAATACGATTGCAGACGGTACTGCCGTTAAGACGCCAGGAACAAAGATTTTTCCTTATATCGGCAAGAATCTCGACGATATCATTACGGTGGAAGATGAAGAACTGGTGGTCGCTTTTCTGGATATGGTCGAGAATCATAAGATGGTCGTGGAAAATTCCGGCCTGTTGACCGTGGCGGCCTTGAAGCATATGGATGTCAAAAATAAGAAGGTCGTTTCGATTTTAAGCGGCGGAAACATGGATGTGATCACGATGTCATCCGTGGTACAGCAGGGGCTTGTGCTGCGCGACAGAATTTTTTCCGTATCGGTGCTTCTCCCGGATAAACCGGGCGAATTATCAAGGGTGTCCGATGTTATTGCAAAGCAGAGCGGTAATGTCATTAAGCTGGAACATAACCAGTTCGTGTCCATCAACAGAAATGCGGCGGTCGAGCTTCGAATCACGATGGAGGCGTATGGTACCGAACATAAGAAGCAGATCATTCAGGCACTGCAGGAAAGCGGGTACAAGCCGAAGGTCGTGCGCGCGAGCATCTGAGTTGAAAAACAGATTTTTCAGCCTGTTGTGAAGCGGTGTAAGAATAGGATACTGGATAATTCATATACTAGTTTATATGGATGTACCAGCAGGAAAAAGGGGGAGAGGGGATGAAAAAGAAAATTGTCAGAAATTATGTGATGATCACGCTCATGGCATTGCTCAATGCGGCGGCAATCAGTCTTTTTATAGACCCTCATGATCTTGCACCGGGCGGCGTGACGGGTATTGCGGTCATTATCAGCAGAGTGCTGTCTGTGGAGACCGGTACACTGATTTTTGCGCTGAACGTTCCAATCCTGATATTTGCAATTTGGCAGTTCGGCCTTCATTTTGCCGTATCGACTATCTATGCGACTGTGCTCATTTCTGTTTTTACCAATCTTTTAGCGCCCTTCGGGCCGGCGACGGATGACATCCTGCTGGCAGTACTGGCGGGCGGAGTTCTCTATGCAGTGTCCATTGGCCTGATCATGAAAGCGGGTGCGACGACAGGCGGTATGGACATTATTGTCAAGTGGCTTCGGGTAAAGCTGCCGTATTTAAAGACAGGAGTGCTTTTTTTCATTACAGATGCTATAATCATAAGTGTATCGGGAATTGTGTTCAGGAATCTGGATGTTGCACTATATGCGGGAATCATCGCTGTTGTAAATTCTTTTGTGCTGGATTTTGTATTATATGGAAAAGATGAGGCGAAATTGCAGTATATCATCAGCGATAAGGCGGATACGATCACGGACAGACTTTTGAAGGAACTGGATATCGGCGTGACCCAGATAGAGGGGCGCGGGGCATTCAGCAAAAAAGAGAAAAAAGTGCTGATGTGCGTTGTTAAAAAGCCGGTATCGCCGCGGGTAGAGGATATCGTGAAAGAAGAAGATGCGGAGGCATTCATGGTCATTACAAGTGCGACAGAGATTTTTGGCGAAGGATATAAGAGTTATTTTGCAGATAGATTTTAAGATGAAGAGAGTGCCTGTGGCAGTCGGTGAATATTAGTAAGAGGAGTATGTATGCGGGGAAAAAAGGTACAAATGAAGAGAAAGAGCAGAAAACAGCGGAGAAATGAGAATGGGATTTTATTTGGTTCCATTATCCTTTGTATCGTGACGCTGTGTGCGGTCACGATCTGTCTGATCATGGTCTTTCAATATCGTGCTGCGCAGATAGAGGCGGCAGAGATGAGGGACGAAATCGCAAGGCTTCAGGAGAATTATACGCCGGAAGAAGTGGAAGCGATGATTGCCGGCGAAAAAGAGAATGCGGCGCTTCAGGCTTCGGAAGAAACCGAGGATGCGATGCTCGACAGGATGAAGGAACTTATGCTTTCCGGAGAGGGGGCGGTCAATATGCTCCGTAAATTTTTCCCGAATGAAATTGTGCTCGTTGATAACACGCAATACTATTTTTTCCCGATTTCGGACACGCTTGCCAAGCATTCGTATCTGCCGGAAAATTTTATACTTACGGAAGATGAATTGATCGAATATTATGATAACGGAGAACTTATTTCTCATAAGGGAATCGACGTATCCAGATATCAGGAGAAAATTGACTGGCAGGAAGTCGCGGAAGACGATGTGGAGTATGCGTTTATCAGACTGGGAATCCGCGGTTATACGGAAGGTGAGATTAAAGAGGACGATACGTTCGAGTATAATATCAATGGCGCCTTGGATAATGGAATCGAAGCCGGTGTTTATTTCTTTACGCAGGCAATCAGTGTAGAGGAGGCGGAAGAAGAGGCTCAGTATGTGTTGGATGCGATTGAGCCCTATGATGTTACCTATCCCGTTGTATTGGATGTAGAAGCTGTAAGCAGTGAAAATGCCAGAACAGCAGAGTTAACGAAGGAAGAAAGAACGGAATACTGCATTGCCTTTTGCGAGATGATAAGGCAGGCTGGATATACGCCGATGATTTATGGTAATTTAAAGACTTTTATGCTGCTGCTCGATATGGAACAGCTGGAAGCATATGATAAATGGTTTGCCTACTATGATACGGAACTTTATTTCCCTTATAATGTCAGGATATGGCAGTATACTGATACCGGAAGTATAGAAGGCATCGATACGGATGTGGATATCAATATCAGTTTCGGAAATTTTTCCGGTGAATGATCATGGATGAGAAAAATTTGGAACAATATGAGAAAACAGGTTTTTTACTGGAATCTTTCAAATTATTTCATATAAAAGACTGTATCCGTAAGGATTTTCCATTTCACTATCATGATTTCTATAAGATCATTTATTTTGTGGACGGAAACGTCAGCTATAAGATAGAAGGGAAGACGTATCGGTTAAAGCCTCATGATTTTGTGCTGGTGGATTATAATGCGATTCATAAGCCGGAAATAGAGAGCAGTGAGCCTTATGAGCGGTATATCATTTATCTGGCCGAAGAATTCATGAATCATGAGAATAAGCAGGGAGAACGGCTGAAGCGTTGTTTTGAAATGGCAGGGCAGAGCGGAAACCATGTGTTACATTTTTCGCCGGGCAGCTATGAAGCATTGTTGGACTGTCTGATGCGGATTGAAGAGGAAGAGCATGGGGAACAGGATTTTTTGCGGGATAAGCTGTTGGAGGCGGCTTTTCTGGAATTTATGGTGTTGTTTAACAGGGCGTGCATTGCCCAGCCGAAAGCCTTTATTACAACTGCAGTTTATCATGAGAAGATTGTAGATGTGATTTCATATATACAGGCGCATCTGACGGAGAATATCAGCATTGATTTTCTGGCAGAGACTTTCTATATCAGCAGATACTATCTGATGCGGCAGTTCAAGGAAGCAACGGGATATTCCATCCATCAGTATATCAATGAGAAAAGAATTCTGGAGGCCAAAAGAAGAATCCTGACCGGCGTGCCGGCTTCAAAAGTCTGCTATGACTGCGGATATTCCGATTATTCTACATTTGCGAGGCGTTTTAAGGAAATCGTAGGCGTAGCGCCTTCTATGGTGAAGGAAATACATCCATATTTAACGTAAAAAACAGTTTTCATTTTCCCGCAGATTTGCTACAATATCATTATACGCAGGAGACGGTACGATCTTATATTAAAAACTATATAAAGACAGGTGCAGGACACCGGAATGGAGGAAACATGAGATATTTTTTTGAATCCAAAGTGGAGAAGCGTGACAAGGGATACATAATCGATCTTCCCTTTAACGTATGGGAGGTGTGCAAGCAGAGAGATGTGATTCAGGGCGATCTGGTGCTGGATAATAAGATTATTGACTGCGAGCTTCATCCCAAAGAGAAGGGCAATTATGAAATCTATATTCAGGACGAAGAAGCAGTGAGTGTGGAACTTGGGGTGGCTCATAAGATACTGCTTCATGTCAATGGTTCCCTGATCCGTATGGACCAGAACAGCCCATACAGCTTCGAGAATCCGGTTCGTAAAATCGACAGTATTGATGTAATTAAACTGCCGGAAGACGGGCTTTGCGGGCAGGCCTGTGTGGCGATGCTGGCAGGCGTTACGATTGCCGAGGTCATCAGCGTTATGGACTGCCGGGAATGGCAGGCTACGATGGGACGTGTAATTTCTGCGTTGAATTATTACGGTATTGACCATACGGATATTATCATGTATACGGAAGGACGGGAAACAGTACTGCCGAAATGCGCGATCCTGATGGAGAGAATGGGACGTTTCTGCCACTATCTGGTACACTTTGATGGAAAATATTACGATTCCCATGCGGGCATAATGACGGAGTATGATACCAGCAAGCTGTTGGGATATTTGGAGATTAAATGCTAGCGTGAGAAGAACTTCTAGAGCTCACAGCAAAGGCTGTTTCGCTAAGAAGTTCTACGATTTGCCGAAGGCAAATCTTTCTCACGCTGGAGAATGCCTAAAAAGCGGCATTCTCCCTGACAAACTTGTTTGTCTTGAGATTTTGAGATTCGGCAATGCGGAATCATGGAGGTTAGTGTGAGAAGATACACAGGATAGCAATAGGGGACGGTATTTCTGCCTGCAAGCATTGTCAGATGGATATGCCGCCCCTTTTTTAGAAGAGAGCGGGACATGGGGGAAAAAGGATGCAGAAGGTACGTTTGATAGGGTGTTATGGAATCTTTGAAGATATGGTGCTGGAAGTGGAGAAGGAAATAACGATAGGCCGTAATGCGGGTCTGTGCCAGCTGGTCTATCCGGAAACGGCAAGGGGCATCAGCGGGACGCACTGTAAGATAGAGAATACGGACAGCGGCGTGTTTCTGACAGACCTTCATTCGACGAACGGTACCTTTCTTGCGGACGGAACAAAACTTGCACCGGACAGACCGCTGCCGCTGTTGGACGGACAGGGTTTTTATCTTGGCAGCAGAGAAAATGCGTTTGATGTTATGATCGGTCAGTAAGGTTTGAGATGTTCTATTTGACTTTGAGAGAGAAAGAGAGGCGGCCTGTGTTTTTTTGCAGCCTCTCTTTTATTAAATATATATGCCTGCGGATGGGCGAAAGTGGATTGATCAGAAGGAGTGATTATTATGTATGACGTAATTGTAATTGGAGCGGGCGTATCGGGGGCAGCAGCAGCCCGTGAGTTATCCCGTTATAAAGCCCGGATATGTGTGATTGAAAAAGAGGAAGATGTCTGCTGTGGTACTTCTAAAGCTAACAGTGCGATCGTGCATGCCGGTTATGATGCGGCTCCGGGGTCTCTCAAAGCGAAACTGAATGTACGCGGGAATCAGATGATGGGTGAGCTTGCAAAAGATCTGGATTTTTTATTTAAAAGGAACGGTTCGCTTGTAATCTGTACAGCGGAAGAGGACTTATCTGCTCTGCAGGAACTCTATGAGAGAGGTCAGATAAACGGCGTCAAAGATCTGCGCATATTGAGTAGGGAAGAGACACTTACGATGGAGCCGAATGTGACAGATTGTGTGTGTGCTGCTTTGTATGCGCCAACGGCAGGAATCATATGTCCGTTTGAATTAAATATTGCATTGGCTGAAAATGCGTACACAAATGGGGTGGAATTCAGGTTTGATACGGAAGTAGAAAAAATCGTAAAATCGGAAGAAGGATATGAACTGCATACAAACAAGGGGATATTCAGAACGAAATATGTAGTGAATGCAGCCGGAGTATATGCGGATGAACTTCACAACATGGTAAGCGAAAAGAAAATCCGTATTATGCCGCGGCGGGGGGATTACTGTCTGTTGGATAAGGCGGCAGGGAGTCATGTGGAAAGAACTGTTTTTGCACTGCCAGGAAAATTCGGAAAGGGAATCCTCGTTACACCTACGGTTCATGGTAATCTTCTGGTCGGACCTACCGCGATTGATGTAGAAGATAAGGAAGGAATAAACACCAGTAGAGAGGGCTTGGAACAGGTCATGGAAAAAGCCGGACTGAATGTGAAGAATCTTCCAATGAGACAGGTGATCACATCTTTTGCCGGACTGCGGGCGCACGAAGAACAGGGGGATTTTTTGATAGGGGAAGCAGAAGATGCGAAGGGATTCATTGATTGTGCCGGGATTGAATCACCGGGAATCGCAAGCTGTCCGGCAATCGGGGAAATGGTGGCGCAGATCATAAGAGACAGAATGGGGTTGGAGGAAAAGGATAACTTTATCTCCACCAGAAAGGGAATCCGAAGGCCGGCTGACCTCAGTAAAGAAGAGAGGAATGAATTAATCGGAAAAGAGCCCGCCTATGGCAGCATCGTCTGCCGCTGCGAGATGATCACGGAGGGGGAGATTATTGATGCGGTCAGACGGCCGCTTGGGGCGAAATCTTTGGACGGTATAAAGCGCAGGACAAGGGCAGGAATGGGACGGTGCCAGTCGGGGTTCTGCTCGCCGCGAGTGATGGAAATATTGGCAAGAGAGCGGGATATGAGTATGTTTGATATCACGAAATCCGGCGGGAAATCGCAGATTGTTGTCGGAATCAATAAGGACGCGTTATGAGGAGGCGGCGGATATGAAACAGTATGATATTGTTATCATCGGCGGCGGCCCGGCCGGTCTGGCGGCGGCGGTTTCTGCAAAGAAGAATGGAATAGACCGTATTTTGATCCTGGAACGGGATAAGGAACTGGGCGGTATTTTGAACCAGTGTATTCATAATGGTTTCGGGCTTCATACTTTTCAGGAGGAACTGACGGGACCAGAGTATGCCGACCGCTTTATTGAGCAGGTAAAGGAACTGGATATTGCATATAAATTAAATACAATGGTCATGGATATCAGCCGGGAGAAAGTGGTAACGGCAATGAACCGGGAAGACGGCCTGTTTGATGTTCAGGCGAAAGCCGTTATTTTGGCGATGGGATGCCGGGAGAGAGCCAGAGGGGCATTGAATATACCGGGATTTCGCCCGGCTGGCATCTACTCGGCGGGGACGGCACAGCGGCTGGTCAATATGGAAGGCTATATGCCGGGCAGGGAGGTCGTCATTCTCGGTTCCGGTGATATCGGACTGATCATGGCAAGAAGAATGACGCTGGAAGGGGCGAAAGTCAAGGTAGTAGCCGAGCTTATGCCCTATTCAGGCGGCCTGAAAAGGAATATCGTGCAGTGTCTGGACGATTATGGGATTCCATTAAAATTGAGCCATACGGTAATCGATATTAAGGGAAAAGAACGGGTGGAAGGCATTACACTTGCGGAAGTTGACAAGGGCGGAAAACCTGTTCCGGGAACAGAGGAATTTTATTCCTGTGACACGCTTCTGCTTTCGGTGGGGCTGATACCGGAGAATGAAATTTCTGAGAAAATAGGTGTGGAAATGAATCGGGCCACTTCAGGACCTAAGGTAAACGAAAGTTTAGAAACAAATATCAAAGGTGTATTTGCCTGCGGTAATGTGCTTCATGTGCATGATCTGGTAGATTTCGTATCGGAAGAAGCCGCGGCAGCAGGAAAGAACGCGGCATCCTATGTGAAGAAAGAGCATCCGGAAGAAAGAAACGGGCGGGAAATCCGGCTGAATCCGGAGAACGGTGTCAGATACACGGTTCCGGTCACGATCAATACCGCGCGCATGGATGATGAACTGACAGTGCGGTTTCGTGTAGACGGGGTGTATAAGAATTGTTATGTGAGCGCTTATTTTGACGGGGAAAGGGTGCTCCACAGAAGGCGTCAGGTAGTGGCGCCGGGAGAAATGGAAGAGATGAAACTGACCAGAGAACAGCTTCTTCAATATCCGGATTTAGAAACGATAACCGTAAAAGTCGAGGAGGAATAAGGATGGAAGAAAAGAATCTGACCTGTATTAACTGTCCTATTGGATGTTCCCTTACGGTCGAGATGGAGGGGGAACAGGTAATCAAAGTCAGCGGAAATACCTGTAAGCGCGGAGAAATCTATGCCCGTAAGGAAGTAACGAATCCGACCAGGATCGTAACATCCACCGTGAAAGTGGTAAACGGACAGTCGGATATGGTATCGGTGAAAACAAAAGAGGATATTCCTAAGGGGAAGATTTTTGATTGTGTAAGAGCGCTGAAAAATGTGCAGGTGGAAGCACCTGTCCGTATTGGAGATGTGATTGTGAAGAATATTGCAGATACGGGTGTGGATGTTGTTGTAACAAAGAATGTTGAGGTGTCAAGAAAAAATACTTGACACCTGTTCCCCAATATAGTAAAATGGCAAAGGTCAGGCAGTAGAAAATAATCCGATGGGAGAAGAATCATGGAGAAAATCGTAGAACAGGGTTTGCTGTATGATTTTTATGGAGAATTGCTGACAGAGCACCAGAGACAGATTTATGAAGGAATCGTATATGAAAACCTTTCCCTGAGTGAAATCGCTGAAGAGCAGGGAATCAGCAGACAGGGCGTGCACGATCTCGTGAAGCGCTGCGACAGGGCACTGCTGGGATATGAGAAAAAATTAAAGCTGATTGCCAGATTTATGAAGATCAAAGAACAGATTCAGAAAATAGATGATCTATCCAGAGAATATGAGCGGAACGAGGTAAGCGACAAGGCAGAATACTGCAGGAAGCTGCGGCAGCTGTCCGCAGAAATTCTGGAAACATTATAAGAAAGATTGGAGTCCTATATGGCATTTGAAAGTTTAACGGATAAACTGCAGAATGTATTCAAAAATTTGAGAAGTAAAGGCCGTTTAACAGAAGAGGATGTCAAAATTGCTTTAAAAGAAGTTAAAATGGCGCTGTTAGAGGCGGATGTCAATTTCAAGGTCGTGAAGCAGTTCGTGAAATCAGTAGAAGAGCGGGCTGTCGGGCAGGATGTTTTAAATGGCCTGAATCCCGGACAGATGGTCATCAAGATCGTGAATGAAGAAATGATCAGTCTGATGGGTTCGGATACGACGGAAATTCAGATGCAGCCCGGTAAGGCAATCACCGTTATCATGATGTGCGGCCTGCAGGGTGCCGGTAAGACGACGACAACAGCGAAAATAGCAGGAAAGTTAAAACTGAAAGGCAAAAAATCACTGCTTGTTGCCTGCGATGTATACAGACCGGCAGCCATCAGGCAGCTGCAGATTAACGGAGAGAAACAGCAGGTTGATGTCTTTTCCTTAGGCGAACATCATAAACCCGTGGATATTGCCAAAGCGGCATTGGAACATGCGAAAAAGGAAGGCCACAACGTGGTGATTCTGGATACCGCAGGCCGGCTTCATATCGATGAAGAAATGATGGCAGAACTTCAGGAGATCAAGGCCAATGTAGATGTGCATCAGACGCTTCTCGTTGTGGATGCCATGACCGGTCAGGATGCGGTCAATGTTGCCAAAGATTTTGATGAAAAAGTAGGCATTGACGGCGTGATCTTATCTAAGATGGATGGCGATTCCAGAGGCGGTGCCGCATTATCCATTAAGGCGGTGACGGGAAAACCGGTCCTGTATGTCGGTATGGGCGAAAAGCTTTCCGACTTGGAACAGTTCTATCCGGACCGTATGGCTAACCGTATTCTGGGCATGGGTGATGTGCTTACCCTGATCGAGAAGGCTCAGCAGAATATCGATATTGATGAAGAAAAAGAAAAACAGATGGCGGCCCGGATGAAAAAGGGCAAATTCGATTTTGACGACTATCTGGAAAGCATGAAGCAGATGCGGAACATGGGGGGCATTTCCAGCATCTTAGGAATGCTTGGCATGGGAAAACAGATGGGCGATATCGAAGGAATGATCGATGAAAAACAGATGAGCAGAATGGAAGCCATCGTTTTGAGCATGACGCCGCAGGAGCGGCAGAATCCCAAGTTGCTCAATCCGAGCAGAAAGCACCGGATTGCCAAAGGCGCCGGCGTGGATATCAGCGTGGTGAACAGGTTCATCAAACAATTTGAACAATCCCAGAAAATGATGAAACAGATGCCGGGGATGCTCGGCGGCGGCAAAAAAGGACGCGGGATGTTCGGCGGTATGGGAAAACTCCCTTTTTAGGGCTTTTCAAATATAATATTATTTTTTACAATGGAGGCAGAAAAATGGCAGTTAAGATCAGATTAAGAAGAATGGGAAAGAAGAAAAATCCTTTTTACAGAATTGTAGTTGCAGATTCCAGATCTCCGAGAGACGGAAGATGTATTGCTGAAATCGGAACTTATGATCCCAACACAGATCCAAGCACCTATAAGTTGGATGAGGAAGCAGCGAAGAAGTGGATCGCTGACGGTGCACAGCCTACGGAAGTTGTTAATAAGATTTTCAAGAATGCGGGAATTATTTAAGCATACGAGAGGGAATTGGTTCATTGTACTTCTGGAGGTAAATTTATGAAGGAATTGGTTGAAGTAATTGCAAAAGCGCTTGTGGATTATCCGGATGAAGTCGTTGTAACACAGAAGGAGGATGGGAAAAATATTACCATAGAACTTCATGTTGCAGCGTCCGATATGGGTAAGGTCATAGGAAAGCAGGGACGAATTGCCAAAGCAATCCGCTCGGTAGTAAAAGCAGCATCATCCAAAGATAACAAAAGAGTGGATGTAGAAATTATTTAAAGTCTGACGGCCTCATGAAGTTTTCGTGAGGCTGTTTTTAAAGTGTGAGAAGAAAGGTATAATGACAGGCATGATATCAGAATTGCAGGTTGGTGTGGTCACACAGACACATGGCATCCGGGGAGAAGTCAAGGTTTTTCCGACGACGGATGATGTGAACCGCTTTAAGAAATTAAAAGAGGTCATTTTGGAAACGGAAAAGGAGCGTTTGACGCTGACGGTCGAGGGTGTCAAATTTTTTAAACAGTATGTTATCCTGAAATTTAAGGAATATGATTCCATTAATGATATAGAGAAATATAAAGGCGCCAGGCTGCTCGTGCCGAGGGAAAAAGCAGTAAAACTGCAAAAGGATGAGTATTTTGTCGCCGATCTGATCGGAATGCAGGTTGTTACGGAGGACGGAGCGCCTTTTGGAAACCTGAAAAATGTGCTGGGGACTGGAGCGAACGATGTCTATGTCGTGGAAACGGCAGAGGGGAAGGAAGTTATGCTTCCGGCAATCAAAGAATGTGTTCTGCAGATAGATATGGAAAAAGGAGTCATTACGGTGCACATTATGGATGGATTGCTGGATTAGGACGAAATTATTTCCGCGGGCAGCGAGCCAGGCAGCCTGTTTGCAGCGGGGGTTTGACTCGTCTTGCACATAGCGTACGGTGTTCACACGAAAAATCCGCAGGTTGAGAATGAGGGATTAAGATGTTAGGTTTTCATGTACTGACGCTTTTTCCGGAGATGGTCATGCAGGGGCTGCATACCAGCATACTGGGCAGAGCTGTCGGAAAGCAATGTATTTCAATAGAAGCTGTTAATATTAGAGACTATACGACGGATAAGCATGGAAAAGTGGATGATTATACTTATGGAGGCGGTGCAGGGATGCTGATGCAGGCGCAGCCCGTTTATGATGCCTATCTGTCGGTAGCCCGGAAATTGGAAGGAAATCCCAGAGTCATCTATGTAACGCCGCAGGGAAAGACTTTTCATCAGGAAATGGCAAAAGAACTGGCAAAAGAAGAGGAACTGATTTTTCTCTGCGGACATTATGAAGGAGTCGATGAGCGTGTTCTGGAAGAAATCGTTACGGACTATGTCTCTATCGGGGATTATGTACTGACAGGCGGTGAACTTCCGGCAATGGTGATGATCGATGCCATTGCAAGGCTGGTTCCTGGCGTGCTGCACAACGATGAGTCGGCGACGACGGAATCCTTTCACAACGATCTGCTGGAGTATCCGCAATATTCCCGTCCGGAGGTCTGGCGGGATAAGAGAGTGCCTGAGATACTGCTTTCGGGAAATCATGCGAAAGTGGATGAATGGCGGCTGGAGCAGTCCATTGAGCGTACGAAACGGCTGCGGCCGGATTTGTATGAGAAGTGGGCAGGGCGGAATGTCACAGGAGTGAGCAAAGGAGTGAAACACCAAGGAGTGAAACAGCAAAATTAATACTTGCATTTTCCCCCTCAATATGATAAATTATTACTGTTGCGAATAAGATGGTCCTCTGTTACAGAATGTATTAAGAACATCCAGATGATGAAAGGAGCATAGTTATAGATATGAACGAGATCATTAAAGAAATTGAGGCCGCTCAGGTAAAAGAGAAGGTCGATGAATTCAGAGTAGGTGACACGGTTAAAGTCTATGGCAAGATTAAAGAGGGAAACCGTGAGAGAATCCAGATTTTTGAAGGAACCGTATTAAAGAGACAGGGCGGAAGCAATCGTGAGACTTTTACGGTAAGAAAGATATCAAACGGTATCGGCGTTGAGAAAACATGGCCTCTCCATTCTCCGAATGTTGAGAAGATTGAAGTAGTAAGAAGAGGTAAGGTAAGACGTGCGAAATTGAACTACCTGAGAGAGCGCGTTGGTAAGAAAGCAAAAGTAAAAGAGCTGGTAAAATAAGAGTGAATGCGGACAGTTACCTTGAAGAGATTTAAGGTAGCTGTTTTTGCACTATCTGAGAATGCACGGTAGAATAGTTAAGGTACAGATAGAAGAGGTATTAAATTGGCAAGAAGAAAAGGGCTGCATTTTTATCAGAAAGAAAAGAAAATTAATTCTTCTCTTTTGAAGGATATTTTTGAAATGATGATTGGGACCTTTGTCGTTGTTTTTCTGGCAGTTGCGCTGACTTATTTTGTCGGCATGAGAACAAGTGTGATTGGAGATTCCATGGAGCCGGCTTTGAACAATGGTCAGGAAATTCTGATCAATCGTTTTTTGTATAAGTTATCCTCACCAAAGAGGGGGGATGTTGTTGTTTTTTTGCCGAATGGGAATCAGAATACACACTATTATGTGAAAAGGATTATTGCCCTGCCAGGGGAAACGATACAGATTATAAACGGAAAGGTTTATATAGACGGAGAGTTACTGGAAGAAGACGAACGCTATGATAAGATAATCGACCCGGGTATTGCCGGAAATGAGATAACGCTGGCGGGAAATGAATATTTTGTTCTGGGTGATAACCGGAACAGCAGTGAAGACAGCCGTTCAGGTAATATCGGTCCGATTGAAAAAAACACTATCATAGGCAAAGCATGGTTCCATCTGAAAGACAAAGAAGGAGAAATCGGGTTTGTCGAATAGGAAGAAGAAAGGAGCGTGGAGAGGATGAACTATCAATGGTATCCCGGTCATATGACGAAAGCGAAACGTATGATGCAGGAAAATATCAAATTAATTGACTTGGTGATAGAACTTGTGGATGCAAGGATTCCTTTGAGCAGCCGTAACCCGGATATCGATGAACTCGGAAAGAATAAGGCCCGATTGATTTTGCTCAATAAAGCCGATCTGGCGGACGATGTCTGTAATAAAGAATGGATTGCTTATTTTAAGAAACGGGGCTTTCATGTGCTGGAAATCAATGCAAAGTCGGGAAGTGGAATCAAAGGTGTTCAGGGGGCGGTCAGAGAGGCCTGTCGGGAAAAGATTGAAAGGGATAGAAGAAAAGGAATCGTGAACAGACCGGTACGCGCTATCGTTGTCGGCATTCCCAATGTGGGAAAATCCACTTTTATTAATTCCATAGCGGGTAAGGCATGTACAAAGACCGGAAATAAGCCGGGCGTTACGAAGGGAAAACAGTGGATTCGTTTGAACAGAGAACTGGAACTGCTGGACACGCCGGGAATTTTGTGGCCGAGATTCGACAATCAGGAGGTTGGAAGAAATCTTGCCTTTATCGGTTCCATGAACGATGAAATTTTACAAAAGACAGAACTTACAATAGACTTGATAGGTTGTTTGATGATAAACTATAAAAAAGAACTTGCAGCGCGTTATCAGTTTCCGGAAGAAGCGGAGACACCGCTTCAAGTCTATGAACATATTTGTGAGAGTAGAAAGTGCTATAAAAAGGGCGGGGAAATCGATTATGAGAAAGGCGCCCTGCTTTTATTAGATGATTTCAGGAGCGGGAGAATCGGGAGGATTACATTGGAACGGCCTGAGGAAAGCGCATAAATTGGCGGAATTGAGGTTATCGGGTGATGAAAAAGGTATTACGGGAAATATTAAGTACCAGTTTGTATCTTTTGGTGGTACTGTGTCTGGTCTATCTGGTCATTCATTTTGTCGGTCAGAGAACACAGGTGAGCGGAAGCTCCATGGAGCCTAAACTCAGTAATGAAGATAATTTGATTGTGGATAAAATTACCTATCGTTTTAAGGATCCGGAGCGTTATGATATTATTGTATTTCCCTTTCAATATGAAGACAATACATTCTATATTAAGCGTATTATAGGGCTTCCGGGAGAGACCGTCAGGATTGACAGGGATGGGAATATTTATATCAATGAGGAAATTCTGGAAGAAGGTTATGGAAAAGAAGTTATGCGGGAGCCGGGAAGGGCATATGAGCCGATCACGCTGGGAGACGATGAGTATTTTGTTTTAGGGGATAACCGGAACAACAGTTCCGACAGCAGGGATATATCGGTCGGGAACATAAAAAGGGAAAATATTATCGGCCGGGCTTGGCTCAGAATATGGCCGCTCGACAGATTCGGGTTTATTAAACATCGATAATAGGCCGAGAAAAACACTCGGCCCACCGAGAAAAACACTCGGCCCACCGAGAAAAACACTCGGCCCACCGAGAATCAGAGATTTTTGGTCTAATGAGAGGATTGGGACTATGGCAGAATCGATTCGGGAAATCAGGGAGAAATTACAGGCAGCTGATCATGAAAGGCTGCCTGATTTGTTTCAGCTTTACGGGCAGGATAGCAGAAGCGGCGTCCGGCAGGAAGTGGAAAAGGCAAAAAAGCGTCTGGCCGCTTATGAAAAAGAAGTGGAACGTATTGAGAAGTTAAAGCGGTATGAGAAAGAATATGCCGCTTACGGGAGCATATGCGGCATCGACGAAGCAGGAAGAGGGCCGCTTGCAGGACCGGTCGTGGCAGGCGCCGTTATTTTGCCTCAAAATTGTGACATTTTATATATCAATGATTCTAAGAAACTATCCGAAAAAAAAAGAGAAGAGCTTTATGACATCATTATGGAAAAAGCGGAAGCGGTAGGAATCGGCTACAGTACACCGGAGCGTATCGACGAAATTAATATTTTGCAGGCGACTTACGAAGCGATGCGGGAAGCGATTTCCAAGTTGTCCGTTTCGCCGGATTTGTTATTGAATGATGCCGTTACCATACCGGAAGTATCCATAAAGCAGGTGCCGATCATCAAAGGGGATGCCAAAAGCATTTCTATCGGTGCGGCGAGTATAATCGCAAAGGTGACGAGGGACCGGCTGATGGTACAGTATGACAGTATTTTTCCGGAATATGGATTTGCTTCCAATAAGGGGTATGGTGCGCAGGTACATATTGAGGCTCTGAAAAAATACGGACCATGTCCGATTCACAGAAAAACTTTTATTACACATTTTGTTTCATAAGTGGGAGGCCAGCATTGAACTTAGGGAATATTTTTCAGTCGAAAAATCCGGATATCAAGCAGACGAATTTATCGGGGACAGCCGGAACTGTTTCCGCCGGGGAAAGAAATTACCGTGCACAGAGTGAAATAAGGAATATGGTGCCGGGACAGACGATTCAGGGCGAAGTGGTCGGAAAAGAAGGCAATTCGGTGCAGATTGCGTTAGACGAAGAGACAGTCTTGACGGCCAGGCTGGAGCGGGATTTGAATATTGCGCTGGGGCAGGTCATGAGTTTTGAAGTAAAAACGAACAGTGGTTCACAGCTTTTTCTTGCGCCGCTGTATGCCAATATGGCCAATCAGGCGACGATTTTAAAAGCTTTATCGGCAGCCGGATTGCCCGAGAGCGCGAATAATATTCGGATGGTCTCGAATATGATGCAGGAGGGGATGCCCATCGACAGAGATTCGCTCGCCTATGTGAGCAGGCAGTTGATGGATTTCCCGAACGCGGATCCGGCTTCTGTCATACAGATGATTCGTCTGGGACTTCCTGTTTCGGAAATCAACATCGAGCAGTTCGAAGCATATAAAAATTATGAGCATCAGATTTTGCAAAGTGCGGAACAGATTATGGAAGAGATTCCGCAGACTTTTCAGGAGCTGCTTGCAGAAGGAAAGGATGCGGAGGCGGTTTCCTTTTATGAGCAGATCATAAAGGCTTTTATCGGCACGGAAGGCGCGGAGGGTCAGACGGAAGCTGGAACACAGGCAGGAGCGGCGGCAAACGCTGACAATGCTATGGGGGGAAGTGCCGGAGAAATTTTGGCGGAGACGTTAGCGAAAACTGCATCGGATGGCCTGGCGGAATCCGGGAACGTGCAGGATGGTGCGGAGATTTTGAAGGGAGCGCATGCAGAGGCGGAAGGGAAAATGCAGGAAGCCTTGCTGGAAACCGGAAATCAGGAGAACGCTGTGCAGAAGGCGGACCAGGAAGCATCGACTCAGGCGGAATTGTCGCCCAAAGCATGGCAGAGGCTCGGCGAGATGTTTCAGAAACTTGGAGCGGATGAGGCTTTGTCAAAACAGATCGGAAATGGCAGTCTTTCTCCCAAAGCAGTTCTTACACAACTTCATAATCTGCTCGCAGGGAATCCTCATACGATACGGGAGGACTTTCAGGAAGATGTCAAAATGCTTTTTGGAAGCAGAGCCTTCCGGAACTTGCTGGAAGCAGGTATGAAAAATGACTGGCTGATCAGACCTGAGGATGTGGCGGATAAAGAAAAGGTAGAACAGCTCTATGAGAGAATCAGGGAGCAGACTGCCAGAATGGAAGAGGCTTTTCATATGGCGGGGAAAGCGGACAGCGCCGGTGCGAAGAGCGTTCAGAATCTGCAGAACAATGTGGACTTTATGAATCAGATGAACCACCTTTTTACCTATATACAGCTTCCGCTGAAAATGACGGGAAACGAGGCGCATGGAGATTTATATGTTTATACGAACAAGAAGAGTCTTGCGAAAAAAGACGGAAATGTCAGCGCGCTTCTGCATCTTGATATGGAACATCTTGGTCCGTTGGACGTATATGTTACCATGCAGCAGAATCTGAATAAGGTCAGTACAAGTTTTACCGTCAAAGATGAAGAGGCACTCAATTTGATCGCTGAGCATATTCATGTCCTGAATGAGCGTCTGGAGAAGCGGGGGTATTCCATGAAGGCGAATTTTCAGATAAAAGAAGACGGCGCGACAAATATGATGCAGGAAATCCTTGATCAGAATAAAAATATTTCCGTACTGAGCAAGACATCGTTTGACATGCGCGCATAGTGTGAGAAGAACTTCTAATCGCTCGCAGCAAGTGCATGCTTAAGTTTCACCTGAAGGTGAAACGTGAAGAAGCTCTACGATTTGCCAAAGGCAAATCTTTCTCACACTGGAGAATGCCTGAAATGCGGCATTCTCCCTGACAGACTTGTTTGTTGTAAGCTTTTGCTTGTCATGGGCTTTTGGGTTTCATACAAGAATCGTTTTGCAGGGTTTTGGCGGAAAATGGGGAATGCAGGAGGGGATTGGATGCAAAAAGAAAAGGAGAACAAACTGAAACAGGCGATCGCGCTGGAGTTTGACCCGTCGGATGAGGCGCCGCGCGTCATTGCTTCCGGAAGGGGGGCGCTGGCGGAAAGAATCATCGAGAAGGCAAAAGAGGCGGATGTTCCGGTGCATCGGGATGATAAGCTGGCGGATACGCTTTCCAGACTGGATATCGGAGAGATGATTCCGCCGGAACTTTATGAAGTCGTGGCGGAAATTCTTGTTTTCGTAGATTCCATGGATAAGATCAAGGCGAAACTGGGTAGAGCATAGCGCGAAGAGAAGTTCTAAAACTTGCGCCAGAGCGCGCTTTGTGAAGAAATTCTACGATTCGCAGTGCGAACTTTCTTCGCGCGGCAGAATGTCCTGACGGCCATTCTGCATAGGTAATTGAGGGTGGTCAGGTTGAATAGAAGAAAAATCGGCGACGCACAGGAGGAGTTGGCCTGTCAGTATCTCATGAAACAGGGCGTCCGGCTCGTGGAGCGAAATTTCCGGTGCAGGCAGGGTGAGATTGATATCATCGGGTATGAGAAGGAATATCTTATATTTTTTGAAGTAAAATACAGAAAAGATGATTCCAGAGGAAACGCGGCGGAAGCAGTCGGATTTGGGAAGCAGCGGAAGATATGCAGGGTATCCGATTATTACAGGATGATACATGGATGCCCCTCGGATACGTCGGTCCGCTTTGATGTCATTGCGATTGACGGCGGCAGGATTGAATGGATTCGAAATGCCTTTGATTATATAGGTTGAAAAACAGAGGGTTTTTAACTGCGAATTTACATAGGAAGGATGCAGATATTGCAGGCTGAGAAAGCAGGAGGATAGACATGGAGAAAATTAAAAGGAAGCCGGACAGGCGGCAAATGAAACAGAACAGGCAGGGGGCTGCAGAATATCTGACATTTCCGCTTTTGGAAGAGACGGGACTCGTCAGACACCTTTTTTCGACCAGACTGGGCGGCGTGAGCGATGGTATTTTTTCGTCCATGAATCTCAGTTACACGAGGGGCGATGAAAAAGCGGCGGTAGATGAAAACTATCGAAGGATTGCGGGGATGCTCGGATGTGAACCTGAGGATATCGTCTGTTCCGACCAGACCCATACGACCAATATCCGGGTGGTAGAGGAGAAAGACAAGGGAAAGGGAATCATTCATCAGAAGGACTATACGGATATCGACGGATTGATCACCAATGTACCCGGTATCGTTCTCGCAACTTTTTATGCGGATTGTGTGCCGCTTTTTTTTATTGATACGGAGAAAAAGGCGGTAGGTCTGTCCCATTCGGGCTGGCGGGGGACGGTTGGAAGGATGGGACAGCGTACGATAGAGGCGATGCAGAAGGCGTACGGAACGAGGCCGGAGGATGTGGTCGCGGCAATCGGACCGTCCATTTGTCAGGACTGTTATGAAGTCAGCGAGGATGTGGCGGATGCTTTTTATCGGGAATTTCATGGACCGGGGCAGGGAGAAGCGATTCTTCTTTCGAAGGGAAACGGAAAGTATCAGCTTAACTTGTGGCGGGCGAATCAGATTGTATTGGAGGAGGCGGGAGTTTGGCCTGAAAAAATACAGGTGACGGATATCTGTACCTGTTGTAATCCGGCTTATCTTTTTTCCCACCGGGCAAGTCAGGGAAAACGTGGAAATTTAGGGGCATTTTTAGGGCTTCTTCCGGAGAATTAAGAAAATATTAAATAAATTCCCACGAATTCCTTTCATTTTTTATGTTTCAATAGAGATAACCCAAAGTCAGTTGTTCAAAGGAGACGGCTGACACGACAAAAGAGAGGTAGAAAGGTACGGATATAAAGATGGCGAATATTCTTGTATGTGATGACGATAAGGAAATTGTAGATGCGATAGAAATCTATCTTCTGCAGGAAGGCTATCAGATTTTCAAGGCATATGACGGCGAGCAGGCGATCAAGGTTCTGAAGCAGACGACGATCCATCTGCTCATCATGGATGTGATGATGCCCAGACTCGACGGCATTCATGCAACTTTGAAGATAAGGGAATATTCCAGCATTCCGATCATTATTCTTTCTGCCAAATCGGAAGACAGCGACAAAATTCTGGGGCTGAATATCGGAGCCGATGACTATGTGACGAAGCCTTTTAACCCGTTAGAACTGGTAGCAAGGGTGAAGTCCAATTTGAGGCGGTATACGATGCTCGGCAATCTTAATACGGAAAATAATGCGCTGTTTCAGGTAGGCGGCCTCTGTATGAATGACGATACGAAGGAAGTCACTGTAGATGGTGAAAACGTCAAGCTGACACCGATTGAATATAATATTCTGCTTCTTCTCGTCAAGAACTGCGGCAGGGTCTTTTCCATCGACCAGATTTATGAAAGTATCTGGAACGAAGAGGCGATCGGTGCGGATAATACGGTGGCGGTCCATATCAGACATATCCGGGAGAAGATTGAGATCAATCCCAAAGATCCGCGTTACCTGAAAGTCGTATGGGGAGTCGGTTATAAGATTGAGAAACAATAAAAGTGAACGGACTGAAGGGAAGGATCATATGAAAAGAAGGAAAAAGAAGACCGGCAGAAGTGGCAGGGCCGTTCTGCAGGTGCTGCAGCATCTTCTACTCGTGACGGCAGTCGTTGCAGGTCTCATTGTGACAACAGGCTCTACGGTAGTTATCCAGGGGCTGCATGGCAGTGAGAATTATAATCTCCATGCTTCGGATAAAGAGGAAGCTTATGAAGAATCGGAACTGTTCAATAAAATTTATGGCAGGGCAGTAATGGATATCATACGGTTCGGCGTTATTCGGAGCCAGTTGGAGACAGACGGCGAGTTTGACGGCATGAAGGTGATTGATGTGACGGCATATAACTGTCGGGATACGGGGATGCCGGAGCAATATGTAACGGCGAGATACTATCTGGAAGATTTGCTGAAATGGCAGAGTTATGGGATGGAATATGAACTCACCGATATGACAGTGGCGCAAATGAAAGAATTTTTAAGCAGCCGGACGACGTTGACGATTTTGGACCCGGAGAGTAAATATTATAATACATCCGATGCCAATTATATGAAGTCAGACATCGGCAGTTATACTTTTGTGGATGACGTATCCGCTAACATGCTGCCATCGAATGGCTGGGATGAATGGTATGACGAAGATGAAATTCTTCAGTTGAATGTATTGGTGAACCGTTACAAAACGGTAGACGGGAAAAATATCGAAGAATACACGGCGGATCCTGAAAGCTATGCAGGGCTCTGCGAAAATGTGTCAGTGGCGATGCAGAGCCTTGCTTATAATTATAATGAATATCTGACCTACCAGGAATATTATGACAGTGCAAACACGAATCTCCGTTACTGTATCGAGAAAACAGTCGGCGATCATACGGAATATTTTACGAATCTGGAAGATCTGATCACATTGGAGGAATTGCGGGAAGAAGTAAAAGATACGAATATGGCGGATTTCTTTGAAAAGCGCTTTGATGGGAAATTTTCCGGAAGTAAAAGCAAATATTTGTATTACAGCCCTTCTGAGATGATTTATGAAAGCAATTCTGCAATTCAGGAAAAAACGATACGGAGTATTGTACGGGAATATGATTATGCCTATCCTGAAAGCATCCGTATCTGGGTCGGCGTGGATTCTTCCTATCCGGTCGGCGATGCTTTTACACAGGGGAGAGCCGGTTTCCAGAATTATCTTCCTTACTTCTGGCAGTGGGTCACACTCGCTGTTGTGTCAATCGCATTGTATTTTGTACTGTTGATTTATCTGACAGGTGCATCGGGCAAAGAGAAGGATGAAGAAGGAAATGTTTATATTGCATTAAGCAGATTTGACAGCATACCGACTGAGGCGGCGCTGATACTGGGAATTATGACGGCAGCGGCTATCGTTCTGGCGGCGTTGGCAGCGAACTGGTTCCTGGTAAGTTATGAAACGATTTATACGGTCTGGTTCAAGGTGGCGGCAGGCGTTACCGTATTACTCCTCGATATTCTGTTCTGTTTCTTCTATTACAGCCTGGTCAGAAGAATCCGGGCGGGGATTCTTTGGAAGAACAGTTGTTTAAAGAAAATTATTCGTAAATGTTCCCAGCTGTTTCTGGAGATATATGATAATGGAAATATTGTTGTCAGGACCTGGGGACCGTATATCGCATTTCTTGCTTTCAATCTGCTGATGATCATGTTAGGGCTTTTTACGAGCGTACCGGCGATTCTGGGAGTGCTGATTGCGTTTGTGGTCGATATGCTTGTCGGTGGTCTGTTGTATCTTGACGTGAAAGAACGACAGAATATTGTATCGGGCATTGAAAAAATTGCGGAAGGGAACTTTTCTTATCAGCTCAGTCAGGAAAATCTGCATGGGGATAATCTTGTGCTTGCCAAATCAGTGAACAGCATCGGAAACGGCATTAAAAATGCGGTAGAGATCAGTATGAAGGATGAACGCATGAAGGCGGATCTGATCACAAATGTTTCCCATGATATCAAGACACCGCTGACTTCTATTATCAATTATGTGGATTTGATCAAACGGGAGCAGGTGGATAATGAGCGGGTGCGGAATTATATTCAGGTCCTGGACGAGAAATCACAACGGTTAAAGCAGTTGACCGACGATCTGGTAGAGGCTAGTAAGATATCTTCCGGCAATATCAACTTACATTTTGAGAAGATTAATGTGACCGAATTGTTAAATCAGACGATTGGGGAGTTTTCGGAGAAGTTCGACCAGAAGAACCTGACGATCGTTATGAATGTCAATACATCCGGGGCGGTCATCGAAGCGGACAGCAGAAGCATCTGGCGCGTTATGGAAAACCTGTTCAATAATATCTATAAATATGCGCTGGAGGGAACGAGAGTCTATATCGCGGTGAACAGCCTGACCGGAGATGGAGGGCAGAAGCAGGAACTGATAGAAATATCCATTAAAAATATTTCTGAAAAAGAGTTGAACTGCAATCCGGAAGAACTGACGGAACGCTTTATCAGAGGGGATGAATCCCGAACGACCGAAGGAAGCGGGCTCGGCTTATCCATCGCCAAGAATCTGACGGAGGCACAGCACGGTACTTTTGAAATTCTGCTGGATGGCGATCTGTTCAAGGTGATACTGACGTTTCCTATGATAGTATGAGATGCGGGCTTATAAATGCAAGGTGATGGTTCAGCCGCCGGGCAGTGCGGTGTATGGTTCCTGCGAAGGCCCTTGAAAAGCGCCGGTGCTTAGCGAGGTTCTTTACGAGCTTAGCATCCGCTGCTGCTTTTCGCGGAGCGGAAGCGTGCCTTCAAAGGAACCATACACCGCACTGCCCGGCGGTTGTACTATTAAGATGCAGGGGTTTAGACAGCCCTTGCATTTTTTATGGAGAAATTATATCATACATATGATAAAGGAGTGCAGTATGCCATGAAGAACAAATACCAGAAGACGATTTATGCCTGTTTTATCGGTTACATCGTACAGGCGATCATCAATAATTTCGTACCGCTTTTATTTTTGACATTTCAGGACAGTTATGGGATTCCGCTGTCGAAGATCACGCTGCTCGTGACCTTCAACTTCGGGCTTCAGCTGTTGGTGGACCTCGCATCCGTAGGGTTTGTGGATAAGATTGGTTACAGGGCATCGATGGTCATTGCCCATGTTCTCAGCGCGGCCGGGTTATTTTTGCTCGCCGTCCTGCCGGAACTGCTGCCGGACCCTTTCATGGGGATTTTTCTGGCTGTTGTCATTTATGCGGTAGGCGGAGGGCTTTTGGAGGTGCTGGTAAGCCCTGTGGTGGAAGCATGTCCATCGGAGCATAAAGAACAGACGATGAGCCTGCTGCATTCTTTTTACTGTTGGGGACATGTGGGCGTGGTACTGGTATCCACTGCGTTCTTTCGGCTTTTCGGCATTGGGAACTGGAAGATTCTTGCCTGTATCTGGGCGCTCGTGCCGCTTTGTAATATGATAGCGTTCACGAGAGTGCCGATTGCTTCTTTACTGGAAGATGGGGAAAAAGGATTTACGATAAAAGAACTGGCAAAACAGAAAATATTCTGGGTATTCATGCTCATGATGCTTTGCGCCGGAGCCAGTGAGCAGGCGGTGAGTCAGTGGGCTTCGACGTTTGCGGAAAGAGGTCTGGGCGTCAGCAAGACATTGGGAGATCTGGCGGGGCCGATGGCTTTTGCCGTTCTGATGGGAACTTCCAGGGCGTTTTACGGAAAATACGGGGAAAAGATAAATCTGGACCATTTTATGGCAGGAAGCAGTATTCTCTGCATGGCGGCTTATCTGTGTATTTCCCTCATACCGAGTCCCGTATTCGGGCTTGTGGGCTGTGCGGTCTGCGGCTTGTCGGTGGGCATTATGTGGCCGGGAACTTTCAGCAAGGCGGCGGCCGATATCCCGCGGGGCGGCACGGCGTTATTTGCCATGATGGCGCTTGCCGGGGATATGGGCTGCTCCGGCGGGCCGACACTGGTCGGCATGATTTCCAGTCAGTTTAATGATGATTTGAAAAAAGGGATTCTGGCAGCGGTCATCTTTCCGCTGTTGCTGCTTGTAGGGATTTTGATGAGCAGGTCATCCGCAAAGAATAAATAGGCGAACGGGTACTATTATGGAGTTGACAACCCCGGAAAGCTGGCATAAACTATCATAGGGAATGAAGATGTTCTAAGGCAGCAAAGAACGCAGCCTAAGAACATCTATGTCATTCCCGGCAGAATGGCTGTTTGCCATTCTGCGTGAATAAGCAGCAAATGAGGAGAGAATTTATGACTTTGGATCAGGTTGCGGTGGGACAGGAAGTTACGATCATACAGGTGGGTGGAGAAGGAGAACTGCGCTGCCGTTTTCTGGATATGGGTCTGATTCCCAGAACAAAAGTGAAAATTCGGAAAATGGCGCCGATGGGCGATCCGATTGAAATACAGCTGCGCGGCTATGAACTGACAATCCGCAAGGAGGATGCGCAGAAAATAGAAGTGAAACAATAATTTCTTACGTTTGGAGAAACAGATATGATATACGCATTGGTAGGAAATCAGAACTGCGGCAAGACGACATTATTTAATCAGCTGACCGGCTCGAACCAGCATGTGGGCAATTTCCCGGGGGTTACGGTAGACCAGAAAGTCGGTACGATCCAGGGTGAAAAAGGGGACGCGGTCGTCGATCTGCCGGGTATATATTCGCTCAGGCCATACAGCAATGAAGAAATCGTCACGAGAGATTTTATTTTAAATGAAAGACCGGACGGTATCATCAATATTGTGGATGCCACGAATATCGAAAGAAATCTTTATCTGACCTTACAGCTTCTGGAAATGCACATCCCGATGGTGCTCGCGCTCAATATGATGGATGAGGTGCGTGGAAACGGCGGCACGATTGAACTCGATAAGATGGAAGAGCAGCTCGGTATTCCGGTCATCGCAATCAGTGCGATCAAAAATGAAGGGCTGGAAGATCTGACACGGGCGATCAGAGAAGTATCGGGAAGGCGTCTTTACCCGAAAGTGACGGATTTCTGCGAAAAAGGGCCTGTGCATCGGTGCATTCATGCGGTCAGCCATCAGGTGGAAGACCATGCGGAACTCATCGATATGTCTCCGCGTTTTGCAGCGAGCAAGATTGTGGAAGGCGATAAAGATATTATCGAGCGTCTGAAACTGTCTCAGAATGAACTTGAGTTGATGGAACACAGTATTCTGGAGATGGAAGAGGATAACGGCATGGACCGGAACGCTTCTCTTGCGGATATGCGTTATGCTTTTATTGAAAAGGTATGTGAAAGCGCGGTCATCAAATGTCAGGAAAGCCGGGAACATAAAAGAAGCGTCAGAATTGATACGATACTCACCGGGAAATATTTTGCAGTGCCTGCATTTCTCGTTATTATGCTGCTGATTTTCTGGCTGACCTTTGGTGTGATCGGTCAGGGACTGAGCGACTTGTTGAGCATGGGCATCGATATGCTTTCATCCTGGGTGGAAAAGATGCTGATGGCCTATGGCATCAATCCGGTGGTAGAGAGTCTTGTTATCGACGGTATCTTTGCCGGGGTAGGAAGCGTACTGAGTTTTCTTCCGATTATCGTAGTGCTTTTTTTCTTCCTGTCCATTCTGGAAGATTCCGGTTATATGGCAAGAATAGCATTTGTTATGGATAGACCGCTCAGGAAGATCGGATTATCCGGCAAGAGCTTTGTTTCCATGCTGATCGGTTTCGGATGCAGCGTACCGGCTGTTATGTCCAGCAGAACGCTTTCTTCGGAACGGGATAAAAAGATGACCATCATGCTGATACCTTTTATCAGCTGTTCGGCTAAAATACCGATATATGCGCTGTTTACGGCTGCTTTCTTTCCCGAACATCCGGTGCTTGTAATGATGGGCCTTTATGTGCTCGGAATTTTAGTCGGTCTGCTCGTGGCCGTTGTTTTGAACCATACGGCTTTTAAAGGAAATTCCATGCCGTTTATGATGGAACTCCCCAATTATCGTTTTCCGTCGGCAAAGAGTGTTTTGCTCCTGATGTGGGACAAGGCGAAAGACTTTTTGCAGAGAGCGTTTACCGTCATTTTCCTTGCGACGATGATTATCTGGTTCTTACAGACTTTTGACAGCCGTCTGAATGTGGTGTCGGACAGCAAAGACAGCCTGCTTGCCCTGGTAGGCCAGTATATTGCGCCGTTGTTCGGGCCCCTTGGATTTAACGACTGGCGTGTGGCGACCTCTCTGATCAGTGGCTTTACGGCCAAAGAGGCGGTGGTCAGTACGCTGAGCGTTCTGACAGGAACGACGATGAGCAATTTGAGCGATACGCTTGGAACGATATTTACGCCGGTTTCGGCAATCAGTTTTTTGGTGTTTACGCTGCTTTATACACCATGTGTTGCGGCAGTAGCGACGATCAAGCGGGAAATGGCCTCGTCCTGGAAAGCATTCTGTATCGTATTGATGCAGTGTGGTGTTGCATGGCTCGTTTCCTGTATTATATATCAGGTGTTATGTTTGATTTGAGTTTAAAGTGATTACATATTTGGAACCATACAGAGAAAGCCTCATAAACTATTTACAACAATATGCTCAGGGTATTTGTTCAATGATTGGCAGTTTGAAGGAAAGGTATGGTTATCGATATGGATATTTTTATCGGACTTATGATTCCGTTTTTCGGGACTTTTGCAGGTGCGGCCTGTGTTCTTTTTATGAGAAATGCGCTGAATAAGCAGGTGGAAAAGGTACTGCTCGGTTTTGCATCGGGCGTGATGGTCGCGGCTTCCGTATGGTCGCTTCTTCTGCCGGCTATCGATATGTCCGCCGGATACGGAAAGTTTGCATTTGTTCCGGCTGCGGTAGGCTTTTCAGCCGGCATCGCTTTTCTATACGGACTGGATAAATTGATTCCCCATTTGCATCTCGGGGGCAGGAAGCCGGAGGGAATCAAAAGCAGTCTGACAAAGACGACGATGTTGGCTTTAGCGGTCACACTGCATAACATTCCGGAAGGGATGGCAGTAGGTGTCGTTTTTGCAGGAGTTCTGTCGGGCAATCAGGAAATAACGATGGCAGGAGCCTATACGCTTGCCGTGGGAATTGCTATTCAGAATTTTCCGGAAGGCGCCATTATATCCATGCCGATGAAAAGCAATGGAAGCAGGAAGGGAAGAGCTTTTGCCTATGGTGCACTGTCAGGCGCTGTGGAACCGGCGGCAGCATTTATCACAATTTTAATAACTGGTGTTATAGAAAAGGCACTGCCGTTTTTGCTGGCGTTTGCGGCGGGAGCAATGCTGTTCGTTGTTGTGGAAGAACTGATACCGGAGGCTTCTGCAGATGGGGATTCGGACGGCGCTACACTGGGATTCGCGGCGGGATTTCTGATTATGATGATCCTGGATGTTACGTTGGGCTAGGCTGAAAACTTAATTTTCAGCCGCGGGTCTGCAAAGGCAGACTTGTAGACTGTGGAAGGAGTTACAGATGAAAACTTACAAACTGGATTTAAATTCGATTGAGCGGGTCAAGGGATTTGTATCCGCAATCAGTAACATGGAGGGGTACTTTGATCTGGTCTCTGGCAGATATGTTGTCGATGCCAAGTCGATCATGGGAATTTTTTCGATGGATTTATCGGAGAACGTCGAACTGCGGATTCTGGAAACAAATGAAAAGATATCCGAAATTGAAAAGGCGGTCGCTCCCTATTTGATATCCTGAATCAGGAAAAGAACGGAACGGGAAAGAAGTACAAAGGTTATGAAATTACTGCATCTGGCTGATCTGCATCTTGGAAAGAGAGTCCATGAATTTTCCATGCTGGAGGACCAGCGTTATATTTTAAAACAAATACTTGAGATCATGGAGACGGAGCAGGCGGACGGCGTACTGGTCGCCGGCGATATTTATGATAAAACGGTTCCGTCCGCAGAGGCGGTGCAGCTGCTCGATGATTTTCTGACGAATATTGCAGGAAGAAAGATTCCTGTTTTTTTAATCAGCGGAAATCATGATTCTGCAGAGAGAATTTCCTTTGGTGCGAAACTTTTTGCAAAGAGCGGCGTTTATTTCGCATCCGGTTATCAGGGGAAGACGGAAGTCGTGACGTTAGAAGATGATTATGGAAAAGTGAACATTTATCTGCTTCCTTTTGTCAGACCGGTTTATGTGAGGCAGGCATTTCCGGAACTGGCGGAAAGAATTGTTTCTTATCAGGATGCCATGCAGACCGTTATGGGGCATATCGACCTGAACAGAGAATGCAGAAATGTGCTGGTGGCGCATCAGTTCGTGACAGGCGCGGTGCGGTGTGAATCGGAAGAAATTCAGGTGGGCGGACTGGACAATGTGGAAGCTTCCTTATTTGCGGACTTTGACTATGTGGCACTCGGTCATATTCATGGGCCGCAGTGGATTTTGCGGGAGACTATGCGTTATGCCGGAACGCCTTTAAAATATTCTTTTTCGGAGGTCTGCCATCAGAAGGCCGTAACGGTGATAGAACTGCGCGCTAAAGGAGATGTGGAGATCAGAAAAATACCGCTCAGGCCGCTTCATGATATGCGGAAGATAAGGGGAAGTTATGAAGAATTAACAAAGCGCAGTGTTTATGAAAATACGAGTGTTGAAGATTATGTACAGATTACATTGACCGATGAAGAGGATATTTTCGATGCTGTCGGAAAGCTGCGGGTTATTTATCCCAATCTGATGAAAATAGAGTATGATAACCGCCGGACCGGGAAGACGGTGGAAGCAGCGGTGGCAGAAAATGTGGAAAGAACACCGTTGGAATATACGAAAGCGTTGTTTTCAATGCAGAATGAAAGAGCGATGTCCTTAAAGCAGGAGAAGTATCTTGTGAATCTGATCGAAGAGGTATGGGGGGATGGACTATGAGACCGCTTATACTGACTTTATCAGCTTTTGGGCCTTATGCCGGAGAGGAAACGATAGATTTTACGAGGCTTGGAACGAAAGGACTTTATTTAATAACAGGTGATACGGGTGCGGGTAAGACAACGATCTTCGATGCCATTGTGTTCGCGCTGTATGGAGAAGCGAGCGGAGAAGCGCGGGGAGCGGATATGCTGCGCTCCAAATATGCTGCTGCGGATATGCCGACCTATGTCCGTATGCGGTTTGCTTATCGCGGGGGAGAATATCAGATTACGAGAAATCCGGAATACAGGCGGCCATCCAAAAAAGGAGAGGGCTATACGGCCAACAAAGCAGATGCTGAACTGGTCTGTCCGGATGGGCGTATCGTGACGAAGAACCGTGAAGTGACGAAGGCGGTGACGGAACTGCTCGGGCTTGATAAAAATCAGTTCACGCAGATTGCGATGATTGCGCAGGGCGATTTTCTGAGGCTTCTCTACGCCAAAACAGAGGACAGGAGCAAAATTTTCAGGGAAATTTTTCATACGAAGGCCTATCAGATATTGCAGGAGCGCTTAAAAACGGAGGCCGGGGCTTTGCGTCAGGAATATGAAGCATTGGAAAAGAGTATTGACCAGTATCTGGAAGGGATTCTCTGTGAAGATGCAGATTTTGCGGCCAGAATGGACAGTGTACGGCAGAATCGGAAGGCGATTCCGACAGAGGATATCGTGACACTGATTCGGGAGCGGATTGCTGCGGATGAGGCACAGCTCGGCCTGCTGCAGAAGCGGCTCGATACATACGAAAAAGAACTGGAGCAGGTCAATCAGGTCATCGGCAGAGTAAATGAGCGGAAGAAACGCCGGAAAGAACTGGAGGATGTGAAGAAACAGCTTTTGCATATCGTGCCGTCTCTTACGTTAATGCAGGAGCAGTATGGCGAAAAACAGCGGGCTTTTCAACTGTTTGAGGAAGAGCGGGCACAGTTGGAGAAAGTATATCAGGATTCTCTCGATATGCTGGAAAAAAAGGAAGCGCTGGAAGAGATGCGGCTTCAGGTGGAAAAGCTGCGGGTGGACGCAGCGGCGGGCGAAAAAGCATACGGACAGGCAGCGCTTTTGCACAGACGGGCGAAAGAGGCCTATGATGAAATGGAGCGGCAGTATCTGGATGAACAGGCAGGAGTTCTTGCGCTGCACCTGGAAGAAGGAGAACCCTGTCCGGTCTGTGGTTCGCTGACGCATCCGATGCCGGCGAAGCATAAGGAAGGTGCGCCTTCCAAGGAAGCGGTGGATAGGGCCAAAAAGGAAGCGGAAACGGCAAACGCCAGACTGCATAAGGCGAGCGAGGACGCGGGCGCTTTAAAGGGCAGGATGGAGAGCGCGGTGGAGCAGTACCGGGTAATGCTGGAGACGGAAACTGAACAGGAGGAAGAATCCCTTCGTTTCACGGGAAAGGAAGAAGCTGAAAAAGTGCTGCAGGAAAAGGCACGGGAAAGCCTGCGGCGAAAGAAGGAACTTGCCGGAATAGAAGCCGCATGCCGGGAGCGGGAGAAAGAATGCCAGCGGTGCCAGAATATGAAAGAGATGCTGGAAAAACAGCTTGAGGAGGGTGTCGAAACTGTCCCGGAGGAACTGGAAGAAAAGAGACGTACACTGTCGGAGGAGAAGCAGCTTGCCCTGAAAGAACAGCGGGAACTGCACCGGTGTGTGCAGACCAATGCCGGAATCGTACAGGATATTGAAAAGAGAAGCCGGAAACTGAGAGCCGTGGAAGAAAAGTGGAGCCTGATCGGGGAATTGGCGGGAACTTTTAACGGTAATGTGGCCGGAAAAGATAAAATTATGTTAGAAACATATGTGCAGATGACCTATTTTGACAGAATGATCGGCCGGGCCAATACGAGATTTATGATGATGTCCGGCGGACAGTACGAACTAAAACGGGCCGGAGCACAGAATATGAAAAGCCAGAGCGGATTAGAACTGGATGTCGTGGATCATTATAATGGTACAGTAAGGAGCATTAAGACATTATCCGGCGGAGAGGCTTTTCTTGCTTCTCTGTCTATGGCGCTTGGACTTTCGGATGAAATTCAGTCTACGGCCGGCGGCATTGCACTGGATACAATGTTTGTGGATGAAGGTTTTGGTTATCTGGATGAAGAAGCGTTGGCACAGGCAATCCGCACCTTACAGGGGCTGGCCGAGGGAAATCGGCTGGTAGGCATTATATCCCATGTCGGAAGCCTGAAAGAAAAGATTGAAAAACAGATTGTTGTTACCAAAGAAAAAAGCGGCGGAAGCAGGACTGTCATTTCAGAAATGTAGAATAGAATGGAGCGTTGCAGATGGAAAAGAAAATTGCGATGAGGGTATCCTTTGTCAGTATTGTGGTCAATTTGGGATTGTCGCTGTTGAAACTGGCGGCAGGTATCGTGGCATCTTCAGGAGCCATGATTTCCGATGCCGTGCATTCTGCTTCGGATGTATTCAGCACGATCATTGTGATGATCGGAGTTCAGATTTCAAGTAAGAAGTCGGATGCAGATCATCAATATGGCCATGAGAGGTTAGAGTGTGTGGCTTCCATCGTATTAGCGGTGGTCTTGTGCATTACCGGATGCGGAATCGGATATCGCGGACTGCAGACTGTTTTGAACGGACGATATGAAGAACTCGCTATACCGGGAAGGCTGGCGCTCTTTGTAGCAGCGCTTTCCATTGTCATCAAAGAATGGATGTTCTGGTATACGAGAGCGGCGGCGAAAAAAATCAATTCCGGTGCCCTGATGGCGGATGCCTGGCACCATCGTTCGGATTCACTTTCCTCTGTGGGTGCATTGATCGGTATTTTTGGTTCTCGTTTGGGGTATCCTGTTTTAGATAGCGTAGCAAGTGTTATTATCAGTGCTTTTATCGTAAAGGCCGCTTATGACATTTTTAAAGACGCCGTTGATAAGATGGTGGATAAGGCCTGCGATGATGAGACGATTCAGGAAATGCGCCGGATGATAGCCGCCCAGGAAGGAGTATTGGGCATTGACCTTCTGCGGACCCGGCTATTTGGCAACCGGATCTATGTCGATATTGAGATTGCTGCGGATGGCAGCCGTACACTGAATGAGACGCATGCTGTGGCGGAATGTGTGCATCATAAGATGGAGCAGACCTTTCCGAATGTGAAGCATTGTATGGTGCATGTGAATCCATACCGGGGATAGGGGACCCGGCTGATGTCAGGCCCCGTAGATAAAGTTTCCGGTCATGTGTTTGCGAAAAGTGTTTTATTGTGCTATATTATTTAGAGAGTTCGGGGGGACAGACTGAAAAAGGTATGGTTATATTCCTATGAGAAAAATATCGCATTTGGTTTTGAACAGGGTATTTATAACGGGTGTAATTGTTTTGCTTCAGGTCTTTTTCTTTATCCTGGAGCTTTTCCAATGGGCGAATCATTATGTAGAGATTGCATTTGCGTTAAGGGCGCTCAGTCTTCTGATTGTTTTTTATCTTATCTTGAAACCGAACAATCCCGCCGTAAAACTGGCATGGATCGTGCCTATCCTGGTCTTTCCCCTGTTCGGTGGAATTTCATACCTTGCATTTGGACATGTTGTCATTTCCCGGAAGCTTCGGAACAGTATGCGGAAGACGGAAGAACTGACCAAAAGGAATATGCCGGAGAATCAGGATATTTTGGAGAAAATAAAGAAAGAAAATCTGTCCGTTGCCAATTTGTGCGGATATCTGAAACACTATTCCGGCACAGCGGTATGGGAAAATACGAATACGACCTATTATGCGGACGGGCTTCCTTATTGGGAACAGTTGTTAGAGGACCTTGAGAGGGCAGAGCGCTTCATTTTTCTGGAATATTTTATATTGGGTGAAGGCACGATGTGGGATGCAGTCTTACAGATTCTGGAAAAGAAAGCAAAACAGGGCATCGAAGTCAGACTGATCTATGATGATTTCGGGAGCGTTCTGAAACTGCCCAAGCATTATGAGCAGTTCATTGAGCAGAAGGGCATAAAGTGTGTCGCGTTCAATAAACTGGTTCCGCTCATGGCGATCATACTGAACAACAGAGATCACCGGAAAATTGTCGTGATCGATGGAAAGGTCGGTTATACCGGCGGTATCAATCTGGCGGATGAATATATCAATTATAAGACACTGTATGGTTATTGGAAGGATGCGGGAATCCGTCTGGAAGGAGAAGCGGTCTGGAATTTTACGGTGATGTTCCTGCAGATGTGGAACATTTCTCGTGATACAGATGAAGATTACAGTCGTTATCGGCACTGTTTTACGGAAAAAATATCGGGGAGTGGATATGTGCAGCCTTATGGTGATACGCCTTTCGATAATGAAACAGTGGGTGAAAATGTGTATCTGAACATGATCGGTTATGCCAGACGATATTTCTATGCGTTCACACCTTACCTGATTACAGATAACGAGATGTGTACGGCGTTAAAGCTGGCAGCCAAACGAGGGGTGGACGTACGGCTGGTCACGCCGGGCATTCCGGATAAAAAGATGGCGTACTGGCTGACACAGTCCAGTTACCAGAATCTGCTTGAGGCGGGCGTGAAAATTTATCAGTATACGCCCGGTTTTATTCATTCCAAATGTGTTTTGTGCGATGATGAAATAGCGGCAGTCGGAACCATTAATTTCGATTACAGAAGCTTTTATCATCATTTTGAGTGTGGTGTTTTTCTGTACCGGGCCGGTGCAGTCTCAGAACTGAAAAATGATATGGAGAATACTTTTGCGGAATCGGAGGAAATCACGCTGGAATGGTGTCGGAAAAAGTTTATGAAGATGAACGTGATCGGACCGTTTCTGAAACTGTTCTCGCCCTTGTTCTGATGGAAATAGAAAGAGAGTGTGTTTTATGTTACGTTTTGTGCAGGTGATCGTCCGCAATCTTCCGAGAATCTATATGATTCCGAAGATGGCGTATATGGCAAAACATCCCGAAAAATATACGGAAGAGAAGTGTTATGAATATGCAAGGCTGGCAGTCAGAAGGATGACGCGGGCCGGGCATATCAGGACGCAGGGATATGGCATGGAAAATCTTCCAAAAGAGGGCGGTTATGTCATGTTTCCGAATCATCAGGGAAAATATGATGCACTTGGGATTGTTTATACGCACAAAAAGCCCTGTACCATCGTCATTGACGATGCCAAGTCACATATGATCCTGACATCCCAGTTCATCGATATGATACATGGGAAACGGCTGATCAAGGATGATGTGCGCCAGTCAGTCAAACTGATGCAGGAAATATCGAAGGAAGTTGCAGCCGGCAGAAGATACATTATTTTTCCGGAAGGCGGTTACTATCACAATCATAATAACGTATGTGATTTTAAACCGGGATGCTTTAAAAGCGCCATTCGGGCGAAAGCGCCCATCGTGCCGGTCGTTTTAATCGATTCCTATAAAGTATTCGAAGAATGGAGTCTTAGAAAAGTGACGACGCAGGTTCATTATCTTCCGCCTTTTCTCTATGAAGAGTATAAAGGCATGACGACGCAGGAAGTAGCCGATGTCGTGCATAGGCGGATCAAAAAATATATCGCGGAAGTGCTGGGAAGACCCGTTAAAGAATGATGAGCTGCTTTTGATACTCGTTTTGGAAATCCTGATGAAATTTGTGACAGATAGACAGTGCATAAATATGACTGGCCTGAATATCCTGCTCTAACATTTTCTGACCGTTTGCCGATGTGATGCGGTATCCGGCATCGGCCAGTTTGGTCAGGAGCGGAACGGAGGTATTTGTTTTCATCGCGGATAAAAGTGGAGCGGCCTCTTTCCGAAAGCCCAGAATCCTCGCATAGTACACATAATCTTCCGTACAGTAAGTATTCATATCTGCCTGATAAATATTTAACAGGATATGCAGCAGACTGCGGGAGACCTTTGTATAAGTGATGTTCTTCGTCTTTAATTGTTGGCAGAAAGAATGATAGTCCGTATAAGCGGGCAGAAATTTCTGCAGCCTGTCGGAAAAACAATCGTCAATATCGAAATAGATGCTGAAATCTTTGGCGGTTTCCTGAATCAGCTTGCAGCCGAGCGGGAGAGAAAAATCTTCCGGAAGGATTGGAAAATTCTTTTGATAATGACAACTCATCACCTCATATACGGCCGGCGGAACCTGTTTTTTTATGGAATGGATTTCTTTTCCGGCCGCAAGATTTTCCCGAATGGCCAGTGCAGAACTGTAGGGATTGTCCAGACATTTGTCATGATAACCTGCACCCATGCGGGATACCGTATAAGGCCGGATGCTGCTGTTTCGCTTTTTCAGTGCCTTTAAATATTCCAGTCCCAGAATGTTATTTGGATGTTTCAGGAGAGGGAGCTCAGGCATAAGCTGAGGGAAGCGCGCACAGAGTGCGTTGTTTCTCGCCTGCGGGTAGGAGATACCTTCCTTTACCCCGCTTTTTAATGCAGCTTTGAACGTTTCATCTTCCGTCAGAAGTGCATCGGTCAGATTTGATAAACGTTCGATATCCCCGCATTCGCTGCCAAAGCACAGGCAATCGATGACGCCGAGTCTGTCGAGCAGGGCAGCGGCGCCGGAAGCAAAGTATTCTGCACTGGCTGTGGCATAGTGGACAGGGAGTTCAATGACGACATCCACGCCGCATAAAAGAGCAGCCTTCACGCGAAGCGATTTTTCCATAACAGCTGGTTGGCCGCGCTGTGCGAAATTTCCGCTCATCACGGCAACGACGTGGTCTGCGCCCGTCAGTTCCCTAGCTTTTGCAATCTGATAGGCGTGTCCGTTATGAAAAGGATTATATTCTGCAATAATACCGACAGTTTTCATTAGAAAAAGGTCCTTTCACAGGAGAAAAAGGTTTGCTCCGCAAATTGTAGAAGCTTTTTTACACTGGTATATCCAGTATATCATGAAAAACATGAAAAACAAATGAAAAATAGTAGTTGACTCACATCCAGAATGTGGTATAATTTATGTTGTGTATAGATACACAATGCACGTTTGTGCGCAAATAACCCAATCAGTCATGTTACTAGTTAGGGACTGAAGGGAGGTCAGGTGTGGAATGTCGAACGTAATTGTAAAAGAGAACGAGACTTTAGACAGCGCATTGCGCCGTTTTAAAAGAAGTTGTGCGAAAGCAGGGATTCAGCAGGAAATTCGTAAGAGAGAGCATTACGAGAAGCCCAGCGTAAGACGCAAGAAGAAGTCCGAAGCAGCAAGAAAACGTAAATACAACTAATGTTTATGTAGAACAAATCCCTGATGATGTCAGGGATTTTGTTATGTCCGGATTTTTTGCGGTATTCTTTTTGCATACATTTTCATTTTTCCTAATATTTATAGTATAGAGGAATATGCGGGAGAGATGAATATTGAAAAAAGGAAAAAGACGAATCATAAGTCTGTTTCTGATACTGAGTATCAGTATCCATATGGGCCTTTATGCAGTGCCCATGACAGTTCATGCAGCGCCGGAAGTGTCTACGCCTTCTTATATTGTTATGGAAGCGTCCACCGGCCAGGTCATTTGTGAGCAGGATGCGGACACGAGAAGGAGTCCGGCCAGTATTACGAAGATCATGACGCTGCTGATCATATTTGAGCATTTGAAGAGTGGAAGAATCCGGCTGGAGGATATGGTGACGACGAGTGCGTATGCCAAATCCATGGGCGGTTCGCAGGTTTTTCTGGAGGAAGGGGAAAGCCAGACGCTGGATACGATGATAAAATGTATCGCGGTAGCATCCGGGAATGATGCAAGTGTGGCAGTGGCGGAATACATAGCAGGAAGTGAGGGCGAATTTGTCAAACTGATGAATGAAAAGGCGGATGCCCTGGGACTGCAGAATACTCATTTTGAGGATTGCTGCGGCTTGACAGATTCCGACGACCATTACACTTCGGCAAAAGATGTTGCAATCATGTCCAGAGAACTGATTACGAAATACCCTGAAGTACTGCAGTATACCGGTATCTGGATGGAAGATATCGAACATCATACGGCGCAGGGGACTTCCACCTTTACACTGTCAAGCACCAATAAACTGCTGAAGCAGTATGAGTGGACGACAGGCTTAAAAACGGGCTCAACTTCCAAAGCGTTATACTGCCTGTCGGCAACGGCGAATAAGGATGGCATGGAACTGATCGCGGTCGTAATGGCAGCGCCCGACCCGAAGGCGAGATTTGCGGACGCCATGTCGCTGTTAAGTTACGGTTACAGCGTCAGCCAGATGTACACGGATGAGAATAAGGACGCGCTGCCGGTCCAGAAGGTGGAGGGCGGTGTAGATGAACAGGTCAATCTTACCTATGCGGAACCTTTTCATTATCTGGATACAGCTGGCAATAACCTGAATGATATCGAGAAGGAGATCAGTCTGCCGGAGGTCATCAAAGCGCCTGTCACAGAAGGGGATGCCATTGGAGAGGCCGTATATAAACTGAACGGAAACCGTATCGGAAGCGTATCCATTCTGGCCGCGAAAACGGTTGAAAAGGCGGAGTATCTGGATTATCTGTATAGGGTCTGGCTGAAGTTCCTTGTCTTCTGACCTTGGCGCTTGAACCGCCCATCGGGCCCCGTCTGCCGCCAGCGTGTCTCCTGCAGGACAGCGCATAGTTCCCGCGAAGGCCCTTGAAAACCGCTGGTACTTAGTGAAAAAGGCGCTTTGCGGCTTTTGAACTTAGTACCGCTGCTGGTTTTTGCGGAGCGGAAGCGTGCCTTCAAGGGAACTATGCGCTGTCCTGCAGGAGACACGCTGGCGGCAGACGGGTCCGATGGGCGGTTTAAATCTTGGGATTGCGGTTTTAACATGATTTATGATATACTTTATGAGTTGCGTTAAACAGGCTTTATCGAGATGGAGAACGGAATGCTTCCTATGTTGTTGACTGTTGTAGTCATTCTTATCTGCTTTTTTTTGCTCGTCATGTATTATGACTGTAACCGGTTCGTGACGGTAGAATACGAAATTGAATCGCCCAAAATAACAAAGGAATATACTTTTGCGCTGTTATCCGACCTGCACAATAAATCTTTTGGAGAGCAGAACGGGAGATTAATTGCGAAAATAGAAGAACTGGCTCCGGATGCTGTTCTGGTAGCGGGAGATATGCTGACCGCCATTGAAAAGAAGAAAAAACATCAGGTGGCGATAGATCTGATGCAAAAGCTTGGGGAGCGTTATCCTGTTTATTACGGCATGGGCAATCATGAGCATCGTATCGGCGTCGAACCGGGAGAACTCAGAAATCTGTATGAAACTTATATGGAAAGTCTGCATCAGTCAGGAATTGAACCGCTGATCAATGAAAAGGTCGATCTGCCGTCCGCGAACATCAATATCTGCGGTCTGCAGATAGACAGATGCTATTATCGGAAATTTTCCAGATGTCCGATGGCGGTGAGCTATCTGCAGGATATGCTGGGGGCGCCGCAGAAAGATAAATTTCAGATCCTGATCGCTCATAATCCGGAATATTTTGAAGAATATGCGGAGTGGGGGGCAGACTTAGTCGTTTCGGGGCATATGCACGGCGGGCTGATGCGGCTGCCATGCCTTGGAGGTGTCATATCTCCGAGGCTGACGCTTTTTCCGCATTATGACGGCGGAAGATTTGAGAAAGACGGCTCCGTTATGATCTTGAGCAGAGGGCTCGGAACACATACGCTGCCGATACGGATATTTAATCCGGGAGAACTGCCGGTCATTCATTTGAGTCCGGCGCATGGCAAGCAATAGAAAAAGGTGGACAGGTTATGGCAATTCCCGTAAAGCTGGAGGTCTTTGAAGGGCCTTTGGATTTGTTATTACATTTGATCGACAAAAATAAAGTGGATATTTATGATATTCCAATCGTGGAGATCACGGAACAGTATCTGGATTATATCAAACAGATGGAGACGGAAGATATGAACGTCATGAGCGAATTTCTCGTCATGGCGGCTACACTGATCGATATCAAGTGCAGGATGTTATTGCCGAAAGAAGTCAATGAGGAAGGCGAAGAAGAGGATCCGAGGGCGGAACTGGTCGAAAAACTGCTGGAATATAAGATGTGCAAATATATGTCCTATGAATTGAAGGACAGAATGGTCACTGCGGAAAGAAGTCTCTACAAAAAGCCGACGCTTCCCAAAGAAATCAGAGAATATAAACAGCCTGTGAACTATGAAGAGCTGATTGGTGACATGACCCTTGCCAAACTGCATGAAATCTTCAAATTCATGTTAAAGCGGCAGGAGGACAAGATCGACCCCGTCAGGAGTACGTTCGGAAAAATCGAAAAAGACGAGATCGATATGGATATTAAGACCGTTTACATAGAAGATTATCTGAGAAGCCATAAAAAATTCAGTTTTCGGAAACTTTTGGAGAAGCAGAACAGTAAAATGGAAGTGATCGTCACTTTTTTGGTAATTCTGGAACTGATGAAGGTAGGAAAGATCGCAATCGAACAGGAAGATATTTTCAGCGATATCGTCATTACATCCAGGGAGGCGGTCTGAAAAGGGCGGAAAACGGACAGGTTGAGAGAAAGGCATGATTATTGGAATGGAGAGACAGAAAGCAAAAGCGGTTTTGGAAGCGGTTCTATTTACGATGGGCGAGTCGGTGGAGATAGACAGACTGGCCGAGGTAATCGAAGAGGATAAAGAGGCGACAAAAGCAATGCTGGACGAAATGGCCGAGGAATATCGGAAGGAAGGGCGTGGCATTGAACTGACGACATTGGAAAATGCAGTACAGCTTTGTACAAAAGGAGAGTTTTACGAATATCTTGTCAAGATAGCAACGACACCTAAAAAATTCGTACTGACGGATACCTTATTGGAGACGCTGTCGATCATCGCCTATAAGCAGCCTATTACGAGGCTGGAAATTGAAAAGGTGCGCGGTGTCAGCTGTGACCATGCGGTCAACAGACTGCTGGAATTTGACCTGATCACGGAGGTGGGCAGACTGGATGCGCCCGGCCGGCCGCTGTTGTTCGGAACGACAGAACAGTTCCTTAGAAGTTTTGGCGTCAAATCGCTGGAGGATTTGCCGGAACTGAATCCGGTCCAGATTGAAGAATTTAAGTTACAGGCGGAATCGGAAATCGAACAGCAGCTACAGCTGGATATCTGATGTAAATGGAGTTTGGGCGCAGGCTGCAGAGCCTGCGCTTTTTGATGTATTGCATTTGTGGATAACGCATATATATTAACGATGAAGAAGGGGTTCAGGTTAATATATGTGCGTTTTTATTATGAATGATCAGAAGCAGTGGCAGAACAGGAAAGGGATGTGGTGCAGAAAACTCTGTATGTACGCTGCGCTTGCGGCGGCGCTCTTTTTTGGCGGGATGTCCGCAGTCACGACGGACGCAGAAACTGTGGAATGGAAAGCAGCGGATACGAATGCTGTGGATGCGAAGGAAACAGGAAAGGAAGCGGTGCAGCTCCAGCTCTATGCGCAGGCGGCGGTTTTGATGGATGCCGATTCCGGGCGTGTCCTGTATGGGAAGAACGAAAACGAGGTGCTGCCCATGGCGAGCACGACAAAGATCATGACCTGTATTCTGGCGCTGGAATACGGAAATCCGGATGATATTGTGGAAGTCTCGGCCTATGCGGCGAGCATGCCGAAAGTCAAACTGTATATGCAGGAAGGGGAAAAGTACCGCCTGGAAGATCTGCTTTATTCACTGATGCTGGAATCCCATAATGATTCTGCGGTGGCGATTGCGGAGGCAGTCGGCGGAAGTGTGGAAGGATTTGCGGCGATGATGAATCAGAAAGCGAGAGATATCGGGTGTTATGATACTTGTTTCATTACGCCAAATGGATTGGATGCGGTGGTGAACGATACCGGTCAGATACATTCTACGACGGCGGAAGACCTTGCAAGAATTATGGCATACTGCGTCATGGATTCTCCGGCCAGGGAGCAGTTTCTTGAGATTACCCAGACGAGGGAATATCATTTCTGCGATGAAAGCGGAAACAGAACTTTTGCTTGCAGCAATCATAACAGCTTTTTAAGCATGATGGATGAAGCCATTTCAGGGAAAACCGGTTTTACGAATAAGGCCGGATACTGTTATGTAGGCGCGGTAGAGAGCGAGGGACGGACTTTTACCGTGGCGCTGCTTGCCTGTGGCTGGCCGAATCATAAGACTTATAAATGGAGCGATATGAAAATGCTCACAGCCTATGGCATGGAACGCTATGAATACCGGGATATTTATGAGGAGAAGCAGTTTTCGGCCATTCCCGTTACAGACGGTATTGCCGGAGAGGAGGCGACGCCTTATGAGAGTGCCAGCGTGGAAGTGGCTTTGGCGCAGCCGGATGAAAAAAGTCTGCCCTGGCTGCTCAGTGAGGACGACGTGGTAGAAGTAAAAGTAGAACTTGCGCCGCAGCTAAGTGCGCCCGTATATGCAGGAGAGGAAGCAGGAAAGGTATCCTATTATCTGAATCAGGAACTGATTCAGGAATATCCAATCCTTACAACAGAAGAGGTAGAACGGACTAACTACCTGTGGGTGCTGCGTTATGTTCTGGGGCTTTTTCTGCCTGTTTGAATTTTGGGTTAAATTCCTGCATATTTTTGAATTTTTATCTGGTCGTTTTGCATAATTTATGTTACACTGTTGAGTGTGCGTTATTGACGCGCCTTGTGAGCTGCTTTTTTGCAGCCGCGGGATAAAATGTTTTTATTATTTTTAAAAAGATAAATGGAGGGCTGAAAAAAATGGGTACTACTTCTCAAGCGAGTCAAAGAATCAATGCTTTGCTCGATGAAAACAGTTTCGTTGAGATCGGTGCGTTTGTTACGGCAAGAGCAACGGATTTCAATCTGAAACAGACAGAAACTCCTTCTGACGGTGTGATTACCGGCTATGGAGTAATTGACGGCAATCTTGTGTATGTATACAGCCAGGACGCTTCCGTGCTGAACGGAACGGTCGGCGAAATGCATGCGAAGAAGATTGCGAACCTCTATGACCTGGCAATGAAGATGGGAGCGCCTGTCATCGGGCTGTTGGATTCTGCAGGTCTGAGATTACAGGAAGCAACGGATGCGTTGAATGGTTTCGGTGAGATTTATCTGAAACAGTCACTGGCTTCCGGTGTGATTCCGCAGATTACAGCAGTTTTTGGAACCTGCGGCGGCGGACTTGCCGTTGTTCCAGGACTGACGGATTTTACTTTTATGGAAGCGGACAAAGCGAAGTTGTTCGTAAATTCTCCGAATGCGTTGGAAGGAAATACCATTGCAAAATGTGATACGAGTTCAGCGGTATTCCAGAGCGAAGAAACGGGTAACGTGGATGTTGTTGCCGATGAGGCTTCCATCCTTGCGCAGATCAGACAGCTGGTTTCCATGCTTCCTGCCAACAATGAAGATGCTGCATGGGATGACTGCACGGATGACTTGAACAGAGTATGCCCGGAACTCGCAAATTGCGTGGGAGATACTTCTATCGCATTGTCCCAGATCGCGGATAACAATCTTTTTGTAGAAGTTAAGCAGAACTATGCAAAAGACATGGTCGCTGGTTTCATGAAACTGAACGGCGCAACGGTAGGCGCTGTCGCAAATCGTACAGAGGTTTATAATGAGGAAGGCGAAGTGACGGAGAAGTTTGACGCGGCTTTATCCGTAAGCGGTGCGGAGAAAGCAGCTGAATTTATCAATTTCTGTGACGCTTTTGAGATTCCCGTTCTGTCCCTTACGAATGTGAAGGGCTTTGCGGCGACCAAATGTGCTGAGAAGAAGATGGCAAAGGCCGTTGCAAAACTTACATATGCGTTCGCAAATGCGACCGTACCTAAGGTAAACGTTGTGATCGGCAAGGCATATGGCAGCGCTTATGTGGCGATGAACTCCAAAGCGATCGGTGCGGATATTACAATGGCATGGCCGGATGCTGAAATCGGTACGATGGATGCACAGCTTGCTGCGAAAATTATCTGCGATGGACAAGGTTCCGACGCAATCGATGCCTGCGCAAAAGAGTATGCGGCTTTGCAGAACAATGTAACGAGCGCGGCAAAGAGAGGATATGTAGACCAGATCGTAGAGCCTGCCGATACAAGAAAATATGTCATCGGCGCTTTTGAAATGCTGGCTGCAAAGAGCGAAGGCCGTCCGGAGAAAAAACACGGTACAGTTTAGAAAGGATGATACTTAATATGAAAAAACTATTAGCAATATTAGGTATGATTACCTGTATGGTCGGTCTGGCTGCTTGCGGCACCGCAGAAAACACTACACCGCTCACCGCGGAAGAAGAGCAGATGATTGCGTTCTATTCACAGAACGTTGATGCGATTCAGCGCATTTGCGAAGCGGGTGCGATAGAGGAAAATGCGGACAATGATGTCATTTATAACGGTCTGCTGAGTTTCAACAGCGCAATGACAGATATAGGTAGTTACCTGGGCACAAATGGCGGTGTAATTGAATACAGCGATGACAGCGATGATTATATCGTCAGAATTAATGTAAACGGTTCTGACCATAATGCCGTTGTAGAACTGGTAGTAACAATGGAAACGGGAACAGCTCAGTTTACGAGTATTGCAACCAATGTGGAATATTCATTCGGGGAAAAAATGGAGAAAGCGGCATTGAATACCCTGCTCGGCATGGGAACCGTATTCGTTGTTCTGATTCTGATCAGCCTGATCATTTCTCTGTTCAGCTTTATTCCGAAGCTTTTTGCCAAGAAGAAAGAGCCGGAAAAAGTTCAGCCGGAGAAGAACGATGTGGTTGCCCAGATCAGTGAAAAAGAGGAATTAAACGACGACCTCGAACTGGTAGCTGTTATTTCTGCAGCGATTGCCGCTTATGAAGGTTCCGGTTCCACAGATGGTTTTGTTGTAAGATCTATTAGAAAATCATACAAAAAGTAAAGGGCGGAAGCCTGGCAGTAATTAGTGAGGATAGATTGAAAAATAAATCATTAATTTTTCAATCACAGATTTGTGCCGGCGCTGTTAGCGTTTTGGCAGCAAATGTCGCAGGATGAGAGAGAAAGGAAGGTTTTATAAAAATGAAAAATTATACAATTACCGTAAACGGAAGCGTATATGACGTAGTAGTAGAAGAGGGTGCAACGAGCGGCGCAGTTGCAGCGGCTCCGGCAGCTCCCAAGGCAGCGCCGAAAGCTGCCCCTAAAGCAGCAGCTCCCGCAGCAGGCGGTGCGGCTGGCAGCGTAAAGATTGAAGCGGGTGCGGCCGGCAAAGTATTCAAATTAGAGGCAAGTGTAGGTCAGGCGGTGAAGAAAGGTGATGCTGTTGTAATCCTTGAAGCTATGAAGATGGAGATTCCTGTTGTTGCTCCTCAGGATGGTACCGTTGCAAGCATTGATGTAGCTGTTGGCGACCCGGTAGAGGCAGGCGCATTACTCGCAACTTTGAACTAAGTGTTGGTATAAATTACTTCAGGAGGTAAAAACATGGCTTACATAGCAAATACGCTATCCAATCTGCTTCATCAGACAGCCTTCTTTAATCTGACTTGGGGAAACTATCTGATGATCGTGGTAGCGCTGGTATTTCTATTTCTGGCTATTCGATTTGAGTTTGAACCGCTTCTTCTGGTTCCGATAGCCTTTGGTATGCTGCTTGTTAATATCTATCCGGATATTATGGCCGAGTACGGCGAAGGCGGTATGGGCGGCGGCTTACTGTACTACTTCTATAAACTGGATGAATGGGCAATCTTACCGTCGCTGATCTTCATGGGCGTCGGTGCGATGACGGACTTCGGTCCTCTGATTGCTAATCCGAAGAGCTTTCTGCTCGGTGCGGCAGCGCAGTTTGGTATTTTCGGAGCATACTTTCTGGCAATTTTTCTTGGATTCAATGATAAGGCAGCGGCGGCGATTTCCATTATCGGTGGTGCAGACGGCCCGACATCCATTTTCCTTGCCGGAAAGCTGCAGCAGACAACACTGCTCGGCCCGATCGCGGTAGCGGCATATTCCTATATGTCTCTTGTACCGATCATTCAGCCGCCCATTATGAAACTTTTGACAACAAAGAAGGAAAGACAGATCAAAATGGCACAGCTTCGACCTGTTACCAAGCTGGAGAAGATTTTGTTCCCGATCGTTGTTACTATCGTTGTTTCTCTGATTCTTCCGACAACAGCGCCCCTTGTTGGTATGCTGATGCTCGGTAATCTGTTCAGGGAATCCGGCGTTGTAAGACAGTTGACGGATACAGCTTCCAACGCGCTGATGTATATTGTTGTTATCATTCTTGGTACTTCCGTAGGTGCGACAACGAGTGCAGAGGCTTTCCTGAATATGGATACAATAAAAATTGTAATTCTCGGTCTCGCTGCTTTCTGTGTCGGTACCGCGGCAGGTATATTGTTCGGCAAGTTGATGTGTCTCATTACGAAGGGCGCGGTCAATCCGCTGATTGGTTCTGCAGGCGTATCCGCCGTTCCGATGGCGGCCAGAGTTTCCCAGAAGGTAGGAGCAGAAGAAGATCCTACGAACTTCCTGCTCATGCACGCTATGGGACCTAACGTAGCAGGTGTTATTGGTACTGCGGTAGCGGCCGGAACCTTTATGGCAGTATTCGGTGTCTTCTAAGGCGGGAAGAACTTCTGCAAGCCCGGAAGAATGGCGGAGCCATTCTTCCAAAAGGCTTAGAAATAGATGATAGATATTATTGAAGGAGGAAATAGAAATGGCAGAACAGGCTAAAAAACCGATTGGAATCATGGAAACCATTCTGCGTGATGCACATCAGTCTCTGATTGCTACGAGAATGCCTACCGAGATGATGCTTCCAATCGTAGAGAAAATGGATAAAGTTGGTTATCATGCGGTAGAATGCTGGGGCGGCGCGACCTTTGATGCATCCCTGCGTTTCCTGAAAGAAGACCCGTGGGACAGATTAAGAAAATTAAGGGACGGTTTTAAAAATACCAAACTGCAGATGCTCTTCAGAGGTCAGAACATTTTGGGATACAGACCTTATGCGGACGACGTAGTGGACAGCTTCGTAGAGAAGTCCATTGCAAATGGTATTGATATCATCCGTATTTTTGACTGCCTGAACGATTTGAGAAACTTGCAGGAAGCAGTTAATGCGACCAACAAGGTGAAGGCAAGAGAAGGCAGAGGACATGCGCAGGTCGCACTTTCCTATACCCTGGGCGATGCTTATACAATGGAATACTGGATGGATATGGCGAAGAAAATTGAAGAGATGGGCGCTGACTCTATCTGTATCAAGGATATGGCAGGTCTGCTCGTTCCTTATAAGGCTTCCGAAATGATTTCAGCGATGAAGTCAGCGACAAAGCTTCCGATTCAGCTTCATACACACTATACATCCGGTGTTGCAGGCATGACTTATCTGAAAGCGGTAGAAGCGGGTGTAGATGTTATCGATTGTGCGATTTCACCTTTTGCTATGGGAACGTCACAGCCGGCAACGGAAGTTATGGTTGAGACCTTCAAAGGAACTCCTTATGATACGGGATATGATCAGAATCTGCTTGCAGAAATCGCGGATTATTTCAGACCTTACAGAGACGAGTGTCTTGCGAGCGGTCTGCTGAATCCGAAGGTTATGGGCGTTGATATCAAGACATTGCTGTATCAGGTTCCGGGTGGTATGCTTTCCAACATGGTAAGCCAGTTGAAAGAGCAGAATGCGGAAGATAAGTATTATGACGTGCTGCGTGAGATTCCGCAGGTAAGAAAAGACCTGGGTGAACCGCCGCTCGTTACACCGTCTTCTCAGATCGTAGGTACACAGGCTGTATTTAACGTACTGATGGGCGAAAGATATAAGATGGCAACGAAAGAGACCAAAGCGGTTCTCCGTGGTGAATACGGCCAGACCGTTAAACCGATGAATCAGGAAATCATCGACAAGGTCATTCCGGGAGAAAAGAGAATCACCTGTCGTCCGGCCGACCTGCTTGAGAATGAGATGGATAAGCTGGAAGCGGAGATGAAGGAATGGAAACAGCAGGATGAGGATGTATTGTCCTATGCGCTCTTCCCGCAGGTAGCGACCGATTTCTTCAAATATCGTCAGGCTCAGCAGGAAAAAGTTGATATGACACAGGCTGATACCAAAAATAACGCATATCCGGTCTGAATACGTTAGCATTCAAATAAAGGTTCTGCTTTGCAGAACTTCCATAGAATAGAAAAAAAGTGTCTCTGGCAAAATGCAGGGACACTTTTAAAATGAAACAATAAAGTAAAACTATATTGATGTGTTATTGACTAATATAGTTTTATCGTTTATAATATAGTGCAATCAGATAAAAATGGCAGAAGATGCCGGTCATCATAGTTTATATAACTTATTCTTCTTATATAGATCATTCTATGTTACCATATTATTGTGAAGCCATAGAATATGTGATGTGGAGACCGTTTTCGGGTCAAGTCTGACGTATCGCATTATATGGAATTGATTTTTATGGTTAATAATATGGAGGGGCGGTAATGAGAGATAAGTTGAATAAGTATCGGATTAGGGAACGGTTGGAGCGTGCGTTTACGATTGCATCCGGCATTCCCGCATTGGCCGCGGTAGTGGCTTTGGTCACGATTATTGTAGTTGCAGTGGTTTATACCGGTGCGTTGCGGGATTATGGCTTTGCACAAGGTGATGTGGGCAAGGCTATGACATATTTTGCCGAGACAAGATCGGCTCTGCGTGGTGTTATCGGCTATGACGAGATGAGCGCAATTGAGGATATGCTGGCATCTCATGATGAAAATGTAAGGCTTTTTGAACAGAGTTTTGCTGAATTGGAAGCTGTCATGGTATCGGATGAGAATAAGGCGATTTATCATGAGCTTTCTGCCGAACTGGCAGATTATTGGATACTTGAAAATGAAATACTGACATTGGGTACAACGACAGACAGAGCAATTGCCACGGAAGCGCAGAACAGGGCAATGAACGAGTTGATGCCGTTGTTTGATGAAATATACGAAGAACTGACAAAGATCATGGATGTTAAGGTTGAGCGGGGAAACAGTATTTCCGCAACGATGACGGTCGTATGTATCGGTCTGATTGCCGTAATTGCTGTGATCATTGTTGCATCGGTGATATTATCAATCCGTTTGGGAAGAAATATTGCGGACGGCATCTCACGGCCGATGAAATTGCTTGGCGGCAGGCTGGAAGGTTTCGCAAAGGGTGATCTTTTCAGTCCGTTCCCGACAGTGGATACGAAAGATGAGGTCGCAGATATGATCAAGGCTGCGACCGATATGGCAGAAGCGCTTGATTTTATCATTGCGGATATGGAATACACTTTGGGAAGGATGGCAGATTCTGATTATACCGTAAGATCGCGGGACGGTTCACGGTATATAGGAGATTTTAAACAGTTGTTCGATTCTTCTAAAAAGTTGAGAGACTGTATGGTCGATACATTGCAGTTTATCGGAGATTCTTCCGTACAGGTTACGGCTGGCTCAGATAATCTGGCTGAAACATCACAGAGCCTTGCAGAAGGCGCTACGGAACAGGCAAGTGCGGTTGAAGAACTTCAGGCAACAATCACAACGATTGCCGAGGCGGCAGAGCAGGCGGCGGCCAATGCCGAAGATGCTTATCAACAATCGCAGGAATATGCAGACCTGGCGGATAACAGCAGTTCGGATATTAAAGCAATGGTAGAGGCAATGGAACGGATTAATGAAGCCTCAGAGAAAATTGGAAATATTATTTCGGAAATTGAGAGTATTGCGTCCCAGACAAATCTGCTTTCCTTGAACGCTTCTATTGAAGCGGCAAGAGCGGGAGAAGCAGGAAGAGGATTTTCCGTTGTGGCTGATCAGATCAGGCAGCTTGCGGAGCAGAGCAGTAAATCAGCAGTGGATACCAGAACATTGATAGAAGGCGCTATGCAGGAGGTTGAAAACGGTAATAAGGTAGCAGAGCGTGCGGTAGCTTCTATTGGGATAGTCGTAGAAGGTATCAGAAAGGTTGCAGCTTCTTCCAGGGAATTGAGCACTGTTTCCAAAAGTCAGGCGGAAACGATGAAAGAAGCTGAGGAAGGAATCAATCAGATTTCGGATGTTATTCAAACGAATGCGGCAGTTGCGCAGGAGTCTTCTGCAACCAGCCAGGAGTTGTCCGCTTCAGCAGCTTCATTGGATGCTTTGATTGCCAAATTTGAACTGCCACCGGCAAAAAGGGGTTAAACAGGTAGAAGCGAACCTCCGAATCAGGGATGATCCGGGGGTTTTTCTGTATATGATATGCGTGGAATATATTTTTATAAAAAATGCAAAAATGTTCGGAAACGGTTATGTTTTTGCTATTGACTTGGGTAACATAATATATTATAATAACATATGTTATAAAAATATTTTTACATAGGGGTGAGAATTGCGGTATGGCAAGAAAAGAAACGATCACGAGAACGGATATTTTGAATGCGGCATTTGAAATGACGATGGAAGAGGGATTTGACCGCGTTACGGCAAGAACTCTTGCAGCAAAAGCCGGATGTTCTACGCAGCCCATATTCAGAGTGTACAAGAACATGGAAGAACTGGGAGCGGAGTTGTTTGAGCGGGTAGTCGCGTATTTCGACGAATATTATGAGAAATTTCCGAAGAAAAGCGATACGCCTTTTGTCAATCTCGGATTTGCTTATATTAAATTTGCACAGGATTATTCCAAGCTGTTCAAGTTGTTATTCGATTCGGAAAATAAGTATGGAAAGAGTCTGTATGATATTTTGAACGGGAAGGGCGGTTCCGTTGTCAAAGAAGTGAATCATGCAAGATTTGCCGGATGTAACAATCCGAGTGTTATGTTTATGAAGATGTGGATATTTATTCATGGTGCAGCCTGTATGTCATTGACTGGAGATTATGATTTGAATGAGGAGGAGACCGTTGTACTTTTGGAAGAATCTTATCAAGCTTTCCAGAAAACGCTTTAATGGCAGGGGAAAGGGCAGGAAAAGACAGGAAAAGGCAGGAAATGTCAGGAAAGGACATCGGGTGGCTTCGATGGAGAATCGTTACGATATCATTACCAGGATCAATCAGTATTATGGAAAAATGAGCAAAGGGCAGAAGACGATTGCGAATTTCATCTATGACCATTATGATCAGGCTGTTTTCATGACGGCGGCGAAACTGGGCGATACGGTTGGTGTCAGCGAGTCTACTGTCGTACGATTTGCATCCTATGTCGGTTACAGCGGATACCCGGAATTTCAGAAGGATTTGGAAGAGTGGGTACAGAATAAAATCAATTCCGTTCAGAAAATCGATGCAAAGTACGGAAGGAGCACGCAGTCGGAGATACTGACTTCTGTGCTGAATGCCGATATCGAAAAAATAACGGATACAATTGATAATCTCGATCCGGCGGCTTTCGAAACGGCGGTCAGCATTATTCTTGAAGCCAAAAATATTTATATCATGGGCATTCGCAGCTGTGCGCCATTAGCGGATTTTCTGCATTTTTACCTGAATATGATCCGCGGAAATGTGATCTTGCTCAGATCGACGAGCGTATCGGAGACTTTTGAACAGATGATCCGGATTGATGAGAAGGACGCGATGATCGGTATCAGCTTTCCGCGCTATTCCATGCGTACATTGAAGGCAATGGAGTTCGCTAATGACAGGAACGCCAAGGTGATCGCGATCACTGATACAGTACATTCCCCGATGAACCTGTATTCTTCCTGCAATCTTTTAGCAAGAAGTGATATGGTCTCCATCGTGGATTCTCTCGTAGCGCCCCTTAGTCTGATCAATGCGCTCGTAGTTGCCATGTGCTTAAAGCGGCCTGCGGATGTAACGAAGAATCTGAAAGAATTGGAAAGCGCCTGGAATAATTATCAGGTCTATCTGAACGATGAAATCAACTTTATTGATGAAGACTCAATGTTGAATTATCCATTGCGCGATCCTTCAAAGGAAGAAGAAGCATGAGCAGAGTTATTGTAGCTGGCGGCGGCGCCGCCGGAATGATGGCCGCCCTCAGTGCGGCAGAACAGGGGCATCATGTGCTTTTGCTGGAACAGAATGAAAAGCTTGGGAAAAAGCTTTTTATTACGGGTAAAGGCAGATGCAATGTGACCAATGCCTGTGAGATGGACAAGCTGTTTGAAAATGTGATTACCAATCCAAAATTTTTGTACAGTGCTTTTTATAGATTTGACAATAGAAAAATGATGGCTTTATTGGAGGAAGCGGGATGCCCGTTGAAGACAGAAAGAGGAGAGCGGGTCTTTCCCGCTTCTGACCATTCTTCAGACATTATCGCGGCCATGCAGCGTCTTTTGAAGAAAAACGGCGTGGAAGTCCGTCTGCATACGAAGGTGCAGAGGATTTTGACAGAAGCGTTTCAGCGAGAACAGCTTGCGGCGGAGAAATTCTCTGCAGAGCCGTCTGCGAAGACAAAGGCGGTAAAAGAGATGCTGCCTGTGCGTGTCAGCGGCGTCTGTCTTTCCGATGGAACAAAAGAGGAAGCGGATGCGGTCATCCTGGCTACAGGTGGGATTTCCTATCCTTCTACGGGCTCGACAGGAGACGGTTATCGGATGGCCGAAGAGGTAGGCCATACAAGAAAGAACTGCATACCGGCGCTCGTGCCGTTGACGATTTCGGAAGAATGGTGCAGTTCTCTTCAGGGATTGGCTTTGAAAAATGTCAGGCTGACAATGTTCGAGGGAGTAAAAAAGCGGTATGAAGGGTTTGGAGAGATGCTTTTTACGCATTTCGGAGTGAGCGGGCCGCTCGTGTTGAGTGCCAGCAGCTTTTACGGGAAATGTAAGAAAAAAGAAGAGGTTTTTCTGGAATTGGATTTAAAGCCGGCGCTGTCGGATGAACAGCTGGATAAAAGGCTTCTGCGGGATTTTGAAGAAAATCAAAATAAGCAGTTCAAGAATGCCTTAAACGGTTTGTTTCCGGGCAGGCTCATACCGGTCATGATAGGACTGTCCGGTATTATGCCGGAGAAAAAGATACATGAGATTACGAGAGAAGAGAGAAAAAAACTTCTGGAACTGACGAAGCATTTGAAGCTTCATGTAACGGGCACAAGAGGATTGTCTGAAGCGGTCATAACGCAGGGCGGAATTTCTGTCAGGGAAGTAAATCCTTCCACGATGGAATCCAAACTCGTAAAAGATCTGTATTTTGCCGGAGAGATGTTAGATGTGGATGCGCTGACAGGCGGTTTTAATCTGCAGATCGCATGGTCAACAGGACATCTTGCGGGTGTCAGCATAGATTGAATGTCTGCGGCCTAAAGGCCGCAGGTCGAGAGAAAGGTATGGTTATCAGTATGGGATATAATATTGCAATAGACGGACCTGCAGGCGCGGGAAAAAGCACGATCGCCAAAAGGGCTGCAAAAGCGCTTGGCTTTATTTATGTGGATACCGGGGCGATGTATCGTGCAATGGGAATCTTTTTGATGCGCGAAGGCGTAGATATGGCGGATGCGGCAGCCATCAGTGCAAAGTGCAGAGAGGCGGACATTACAATCCGTTATGAGAACGGCGAGCAGGTCGTTTATCTGAACGGAGAGAATGTGAACGGTGTCATTCGGAGCGAGCAGGCGGGAACCATGGCATCCCTGACGAGCCAGAATCCCGATGTCCGTAAAAAACTCGTGGAGTTACAGCAGAAGCTGGCCGCGGATGCGGATGTGGTAATGGACGGAAGGGATATCGGAACCTGTGTTCTTCCGAATGCCCAGGTGAAGGTCTATCTGACAGCTGGCAGCAAGGTGCGGGCGATGCGCCGGTACAACGAACTGACGGCTAAAGGGGAAGCCTGCGATATCGATATCATCGAAAAGGATATCATCGAACGGGACCATCAGGATATGACGCGGGAGATTTCGCCGCTGCGGCAGGCGGAGGATGCCGTTTTGATCGATTCTTCTGATATGACGATAGAGGAAGTCGCAGCGCAGATCATCGCGCTGGCAAAGAAGCAGGCAGATTAGGATTGGAGATTTGTGCATGGAAGTCATTTTAGCTGAAAAGGCGGGATTCTGTTTTGGCGTAAAGCGTGCTGTGGAGACAGTATACGAACAGGCAGGGACGGATGGGAAAATTTATACATACGGCCCGATTATCCATAATGAAGAAGTCGTAAAGGATTTGGAAAAAAAAGGGGTTCATGCCATTGCATCGGAGGCGGAACTGGAAACAATAGTGGAAGGGACGGTCGTAATACGTTCCCATGGCGTGTCGGAAGCTATTTGTGAGAAAATAGAAAGACAGGGGCTGCGCTGTGTGGACGCTACCTGTCCTTTTGTGAAAAGAATTCATGATATCGTGAGCAAAGAGAGTGCGGCAGGACGTCAGATTGTCGTGATCGGCAATGCCGGGCATCCGGAAGTTGAAGGAATTCTCGGCTGGTGCAGGACGCCTGCAATCGTGATAGAATCGCTGGAAGAGGCTGAAAAATTCCGGTATGAAGGGGAAAAAGAACTGTGCATTGTGTCACAGACGACATATAACTACAATAAATTTCAAGATATAGTTGAAATTTTTGAACAAAAAGGTTACAATGTTATTGTTGTGAATACTATATGTAACGCAACGGAAGTAAGACAGACCGAAGCAAAGAAGATAGCATCTCAGGTTGATGTGATGATAGTAATAGGTGGGAATCATAGTTCCAATACGCAGAAATTATATGAAATCTGTAAGAAGGAGTGTGAGAACACATATTTTATACAGACATTGGATGACTTGTATTTAGAGTTACCTGAATCTGTCCGGCTGGTAGGTATTACAGCAGGGGCCTCTACCCCGAACAATATTATTGAGGAGGTTCAAAATTATGTCAGAATTAACTTTTGAACAAATGTTAGAAGAGTCTTTAAAGACAATACACACAGGGGAGGTTGTTGAAGGTACAGTCATTGATGTTAAGCCGGAAGAGATTGTTCTCAATATCGGATATAAATCAGATGGTATCCTGACAAGAAACGAATATACAAATGAACCAAATGTAGATTTGACGACCGTAGTAAAACCCGGTGACACAATGGAAGTAAAGGTATTGAAGGTAAATGACGGAGAAGGACAAGTCCTTCTTACTTATAAACGTCTTGCCGCAGACAGAGGTAATAAGAGGATTGAAGAGGCATATAATAATAAAGAAGTGCTGACGGCGAAAGTCGTTCAGGTACTTGACGGGGGCTTAAGCGTCGTTGTTGAGGAAGTCAGAATCTTCATTCCGGCAAGCCTCGTATCAGACAGTTATGAGAAGGACCTGACCAAATATGCCGGACAGGAAATTCAGTTTGTGATCAGCGAATACAACCCGAAGAGAAGACGTTACATTGGTGACCGTAAGCAGCTGCTTCTGGCTGAGAAAGCGGAACTGCAGAAGAAATTATTCGAAAGTATCAAAGAAGGCGATACAGTCGAAGGCGTTGTGAAGAATGTTACGGACTTTGGTGCATTTATCGATTTGGGCGGCGCTGACGGACTGCTTCATATTTCCGAGATGTCATGGGGAAGAGTGGAGAATCCTAAGAAAGTATTCAAGGTAGGCGATAAATTGAAAGTTCTGATTAAAGAGATTTCCGGAACGAAAGTTGCGCTCAGCCTGAAATTTGAAGATGCCAATCCCTGGAAGGATGCGGCTGAGAAATATGCAGCTGGCAATGTTGTGACAGGAAGAGTTGCCAGAATGACGGATTTTGGCGCATTCATTGAATTGGAATCCGGTATTGATGCGCTGCTTCATGTATCTCAGATTTCCAAAGATCATATCGACAAGCCGTCGGATGTTCTGAAAGTGGGAGAGGAAGTAACTGCCAAAGTAGTTGATTTCAATGAGAATGATAAGAAAATCAGTCTGAGCATCAAGGCGATGCTCGCGCCGGAACCGAAGGCGGCAGAGGAAGAGGATGCCGATGTCGTGTCCGTAGATATTGACTCCGTTATCGCAAATGAAAACGAGTAAGGGAAGGTTTTCCTAAAAGCATTTTCTAAAATAAGTAAGAGAGTGGGAATCGCATATGGCATATGATTATGAATACTTCAAAAAAGCGGTTTTGGACTTGACCAAAATTGATTTGGACGCTTATAAAGAAAAACAGATGAAGCGTCGTATTGATACTTTGATTGCCAAGAACAAAATTACCGGATATGAGAATTATGTTGCGGCGCTCAAAAAAGATAATCGGATGTTCGAGGAGTTCGTTAATTATCTGACGATTAATGTTTCGGAATTTTATCGAAATCCGGATCAGTGGCAGATTATGGACAGAGAGATCATTCCCGAATTGATTCGGAAATTTGGGAAGAATCTGAAAATCTGGAGTGCAGCTTGTTCCACCGGTGATGAACCTTATTCTCTTGTTATGGCATTTTCAAGGCATCTGCCCTTGAACCAGATTAAGATATTTGCGACGGATTTGGACAAGCAGGTCATTGCCAAGGCCAAGACGGGATTATATGTCGAGAAGAGTATTGCCAGCGTGCCCGATGATTTTAAGAAGAAATATTTTACGAAGATTGGGCCCTCTTATCAGATTTCAAACGAAATTAAGTCGAGAGTAGAGTTTAAGGAGCATAACCTGTTAAAAGATACTTATCCGACGGATTGTCATTTAATCGTTTGCCGTAATGTTCTGATTTATTTTACGGAAGAGGCGAAAGACGAGGTATTCCGTAAGTTCCAGAAGTGCCTGAAACCGGGTGGTTTTCTGTTCATCGGAAGTACGGAGCAGATTATTAATCATAAGGAAATTGGTTTTGAACGTAGAAATTCTTTCTTCTATGAGAAACCCTGAAAATTGTAAAAGAGCATAAAGAAAGCGCAGGTTTGTAAACCTGCGTTTTTCGTTTACATAAAGATGTTTATTACCTCGTAGCAGGGAGGAATTTCTCATTTTATGAGAAATTCCTCCCTGCTCGATCATAGAATGAAGGCGGACTATCGCCCGGCCATTTTGCCAAGAAGATAACCGGCATATGCGGAGAACAGCTCCCGGTCTTTTTTGCGTTCTTCAGTCAGTTCAAAGAATAATTCTTTACTCTTGTAATCCCGTTTGAAAAAGGGTTCTACCTGTACATCCCACTGTGGCAGATAGGTAGAGAATTTCCGGGTATAGCAGGTAGCGGCTGTGGCCTGTACGCGGTATGTTCTGTCAACAAAGGAAGAAACGGATTTGTGAATGGCAGTATCTTCCGCCGGCAGATAATAGTAATCTTTATAGTTAGAATAAAAATATTTCAGTTCTTCTTCATACACAGGCACTTTCAAGAGGCCTTCGTTCTCCTCGCCGCTAAAGCAGCATCCGTTAGAAACAGCAGAAATCGGACGGGGAAGCGCATGCGGGAAGGATAGCTTCATTAAGAGCATATGCCGTTCTTTTCCCTCGCTGTCCGGAAAGGAAGCAGCCTGGACTTTTTTGACTTTTATTTCTCCGTTGAAAAGGTCATGGTAGGCGAGCAGTGGAACGAGCTGCAGCATGCCCTCCATGTCATCGCTGTTATGCAGAATCAGCAGTTTGTAGAGATATTCCGTGGAATTTTTCACATAAGTATGATAAATATTGATCAGCTGACCGCCGTTATATTTATCTTTCCTGCCGATGCCGAGAAAGGTCTCCAGCGTTTTCTGCTTACAGTTCGGCGTATTTAAGAAAAACTTATAAGGCGAAATTCTCCGGTATAAGTCAATTCCTTCGAAGGAGTCAAAATTGTATGGAAGCTCATATTGGCCGCATTTCTGTAATAAATAGGGCAGGTCAAAGTTGTTGCCGTTAAAATGAATCAGGTGTGTATAAGAAGATGCAAAAGCAAAAAAAGCCTCTAAAACATCCCTTTCTTCTTCATAATAATCAGCGAACCATTGTTTGATATACCAGTTCTCACCGCTGTAATAGGCGGCTCCAATCAGATAAAGGCTGGAATTTTGGGCCGTAAAGCCGGTCGTCTCAATGTCGATAAAAAGAATTTTTGTAAGCGGGGCGAGCAGTTCCAGCGGATAATTTACAGTAAAATTTTCCAATTTCTTTTTTTCAATACGCATACGCATCAACATCCATTCATTTTATATATTTCTATAAGAACTTATCATACCATATTTTTGTGATATCTATATAAATAATATCATATTTTTTGAATTAGCAGTAGTATTTTCCGTCGAAAAATAGTATATTTACTATGTGGGTTTTACAGTTCATAGGACACCCGGCCGGAGCATCGTTCTCTTTGGAGGCACGCTTTCGCTCCGCGAGAAATGCAGCAGACGCTAGGCTCGAAAGAACCTCGCCAAACGCTGGCATTTCTCAAGGGCCTCCGCCAGAGAACGATGCTCCGGCCGGGTGCCCCATGAGCTGTAAAACGCAAGGGTTTTGCAAATGAGAATCGGTTCGTGTTCGCATTTGAGAATATAAGGAAAGAGGGGCAGCGAATGGCAAAATTAACATTTTCGGGTGGGATTCATCCGTATGATGGAAAAGATATTTCCAAAGATAAACCGATGAAAGAAGTGTTGCCTAAGGGCGATCTGGTCTATCCCTTATCGCAGCATATCGGTGCACCGGCAAAAGCAATCGTGGCGAAGGGCGACCATGTACTGACCGGGCAGAAAATCGCGGAAGCGGGGGCTTTTGTATCAGCACCCATCTATGCGACGGTATCCGGGACGGTAAAAGCGATCGAGCCGCACCGAGTTGTGACCGGAGACAATGTGATGAGCATTGTCATTGAGAATGACGGATTGTATGAAGAAGTGGAGTATCCGGCCGTAAAGCCGCTTGATGAAATGAGCAAAGGGGAAATTGTTGAACGGATAAAGGAAGCGGGAGTCGTGGGAATGGGCGGCGCAGGTTTTCCGACTTTTATCAAGCTTTCTCCCAAAGAGCCGGAGAAAATCGATTATGTGATCGCGAACTGCGCGGAATGTGAGCCGTATCTGACTTCCGATTACAGAAGAATGATAGAAGAGCCGGAGAAACTCGTAGAAGGATTGAAGATTATCCTGCGTCTGTTCGATAACGCGAGAGGCATTCTCGCGGTGGAAGATAATAAACCGGACTGTATTGAGATTCTGAAGAAGCTGACGAAGGATGAGACGAAGATCAGCGTCAAAGCGTTGAAAACAAAGTACCCGCAGGGAGCGGAGAGACAGCTTATCTACGCCGCTACCGGAAGGAAGATCAATTCTTCCATGCTTCCGGCGGATGCGGGCTGTATCGTAGATAATGTGGATACGGTCGTTGCAGTCTATCATGCGGTGATGGAAGGAAAGCCGCTGATGAACCGTATTGTAACGGTAACGGGAGATGCGATTGCCGATCCGCGGAATTTTATTGTCAGGATTGGTACGAACTACCATGAGCTGATCGAAGAGGCGGGCGGTTTTAAAAAGGAACCTGTCAAAATCGTTTCCGGCGGTCCGATGATGGGATTTTCCATTTTTAATCTGGATGTGCCGACGACCAAAACGGCATCGGCGCTGCTTTGTATGACGGAGGATGCCGTGTCCGAGACGGAGCCGAGCGCATGTATTAACTGCGGAAGATGCGTAGAAGCTTGTCCGAGCCGTATCGTGCCGAGGCTGCTGGCGGATTATGCGGAGAATTATAACGAAGAAGCATTTCTTTCCCATGACGGCATGGAATGTTGTGAATGCGGCTGTTGCAGCTTTGTCTGTCCGGCAAAACGGCAGCTGACACAGGCAATCAAGTCGATGCGGAAGATGCAGCTTGCGAAGAAGAAGGCAAAGTAAAAGTGCAAAGTAAAAGTGCAAAGAAAATTTCTAAGCCGGCGAAAGACGCCGACTAAGAAATTTTAGCGCTTTGCACGAAAGAATCGCCGGGGGGCGATTCTTCCAGACAATGAAAGGAGCAAAAAAATGAGCGATTTGATGAAGGTGTCATCCAATCCCCATATCAGAGCGAAATCGTCTACGAGCAGTATCATGCTGGCGGTGGTGATCGCCCTTCTTCCGGCGGCGGGCTTTGGTATCTATAATTTCGGAACGGATGCACTGATCTTAATTCTTGTGACAGTTCTATCCACTGTCCTGACAGAATATATTTTTGAGAAAATTTTAAAGAAAAAAACTACGATAGGAGATTATTCGGCGGTCGTTACAGGACTTCTCCTGGCGCTGAATCTGCCTGTTTCCGCACCCTGGTGGATAGGTGTCATCGGCGGCATTTTCGCAATCCTTGTCGTAAAGATGCTGTTTGGCGGTCTGGGACAGAATTTTATGAATCCGGCGCTGGGTGCGAGATGCTTTCTGCTGATATCCTTTACCTCCATTATGACGAACTTTGACTGCGATGCTTATACGGGGGCGACACCTCTTGCGGCGCTAAAGAGCGGCGAAACGGTGAATATCTTCAATATGGTGGTCGGAAAGACGGCAGGAACCATCGGCGAAACTTCTATGATAGCGATTGTTATCGGAGCCTGTTTCCTGATTTTGACGGGTGTCATTGATTTGCGGATTCCCGGAAGTTACATAGTGAGTTTTGTGGTTTTTATCTGTTTATTCAGTGGACGTGGTTTTGATTATGCCTATATTTCGGCGCATCTGGCCGGCGGTGGTCTGATGCTCGGTGCGTTTTTCATGGCGACCGATTATGTAACAAGGCCGATTACGGTAAAAGGACAGTATGTATACGGTATCCTGCTCGGCATTCTGACGGGGATTTTCCGTATTTTCGGGCCGTCGGCGGAGGGCGTTTCCTATGCGATCATTCTCGGAAACCTTTTGGTGCCGTTGATTGAAAAAGCAACTCTCCCGACAGCATTTGGGAAAGGAGGCGCAAGAGTATGAGCGAGGCAGCAAATCAGGAAGTAAAAAAGAGTTCGGATATTGGCGGAATGTTTAAAGACACGGGAATCCTGCTCGTGATTACGCTGGTTGCCGGTCTGCTTCTCGGTCTGGTCTATCAGATTACGAAAGAGCCGATTGCCATACAGAAAGAAAAGGCAAAACAGGAAGCCTGTATGGAAGTTTTTGCGGATGCGGCATCTTTTGCAGAAATGGAAGTTATGCAGCCGGATGCACAGGAATGGGCGGCGGCCGGATTTTCACAGGAGACGATAGATGAAGTCATGGAGGCGCTGGATGCTTCCGGCGCAGCCCTCGGATATGTCATTACCGTTACGACCAAAGAAGGATATGGCGGAGACATTCGTTTCACCGTCGGCATTACGAAAGACGGGACCGTGAACGGTATCGCTATTCTGGAAATCGCGGAGACCGCGGGACTTGGTATGCGGGCGGAAGAAGTTCTTGCACCGCAGTTTGCGGATAAGAATGTAGAACAATTTGAGTATACGAAGTCGGGAGCCGTATCCGACAGCCAGATTGATGCGATTTCGGGCGCGACGATCACGACGAACGCAGTAACCAATGGAGTCAATGCGGGATTATACTATTTTCAGACGAAGCTGCAGGGGATTTAGTGCATGGCTTTGGACTGAGAAAGGAGAATGGGTGTAAAATTTTGAACTTGAGTGTCTGCCAAAGCAGACAGATAGGAGTAAAAATGAATGATATAAAAGAACGTCTGATTAATGGACTTGTGAAAGAAAATCCTACTTTTGTCCTGATGCTCGGTATGTGTCCGACACTTGCCGTTACGACTTCCGCAATGAATGGTCTTGGCATGGGACTGACGACGATGGTCGTGCTGGCGCTCAGCAATGCCTTTATTTCACTGCTGCGGAATATTATTCCCGATAAAGTGAGAATACCGGCATTCATCGTCATCATCGCTTCTTTTGTAACGATGGTGGAACTGCTGCTGGAGGGCTTTATTCCGTCGCTGTACGATGCGCTCGGAATCTATATCCCGTTAATCGTTGTAAACTGTATCATACTGGGACGTGCGGAAAGCTATGCGTCGAAAAATCCGGTCATTCCATCGCTGTTTGACGGAATCGGCATGGGACTCGGTTTTTCCTTTGCATTGACCTGTATCGGATCGGTGCGGGAGCTGATCGGTGCGGGAACGCTGTTCGGAATGCACATTATGCCGGAAAGTTATGTTCCCTGCAGTATTTTTATTATGGCACCGGGAGCCTTCTTTGTATTAGCGACTCTTACTGCAATTCAGAATAAGATTAAGATAAACGGTGAGCGAAAAGGAAAAGATATGTCGAAGATTCAGTCCGGCTGTGGCGGCGACTGCCTGAACTGTTCGGATACCGGCTGTACGAAGCCGCAGAAGATAAATGGAAAGGGGGAGAGGGAACATGCTTAAAGATTTACTCATCATATTGATCAGTTCTTCCCTTGTCAGCAATGTTGTATTGAGCCAGTTCCTCGGACTGTGCCCGTTCCTCGGTGTTTCCAGAAAGACCAGTACGGCGAGCGGTATGGGGGTAGCGGTCATTTTTGTTATTACGCTTGCTTCCGCGGTAGCTGGCGCAATCTACAAATATGTATTGGTACCGCTTGATATTACTTATCTGCAGACGATCGTCTTCATTCTTGTCATTGCGGCGCTCGTGCAGTTCGTGGAAATGTTCTTAAAGAAGTTTATGCCGTCATTGTACGATGCGCTCGGCGTATATCTGCCGCTGATCACGACAAACTGTGCAGTGCTCGGCGTGGCTTTGACGAACGTGCAGAAAAATTACGGGATTCTGGCGGGTGTCGTAAACGGTTTTGCAACGGCTGCCGGTTTTACTATTTCAATCATCATTCTGGCAGGCATCAGGGAAAAAATGGAATATAACGATATACCGGAATCCTTTAAAGGAATGCCCATCGTTCTGATTACGGCGGGACTGATGGCAATCGCATTCTGCGGTTTCTCCGGATTGCTTTAGGCAGACTGAGAAAGGAGTAAGATATAGATATGGAAATTACCGGAATCTTAGTTGCAACGGCAATTGTTGGAGGCGTCGGACTTTTTGTCGGACTCTTTCTTGGCGCTGCAGCGATTAAGTTCAAAGTAGAAGTAGATGAAAAAGAAGAAGCAGTGCTCGGTGTTCTGCCGGGAAATAACTGCGGCGGATGCGGATATGCGGGATGCTCCAATCTGGCGGCGGCGATTGCGAAGGGGGAGGCGCCTGTCAATGCCTGCCCGGTTGGCGGGGAGAAAGTCGGCAAGCTGATTGCGGAGATCATGGGCGTGGAAGCCGGGGACAGCGTCAGACAGGTGGCATTCGTGCAATGTCAGGGTGACTGCGATAAGAGTAAAACGGATTATGACTATCATGGTATCGAAGACTGTAAAATGCTTTCCTATGTGCCGGGCGGCGGTGCGAAATCATGCGATTATGGATGCCTCGGATTTGGAAGTTGTGTGAAAGCCTGTCCTTTTGATGCGATTCATGTTGTAAACGGTGTAGCCATTGTGGATAAAGAACAGTGTAAAGCCTGTGGAAAATGCGTTGCGGCCTGCCCTAAGAACCTGATCACCCTGATTCCGTATGATGCAAAATATGCGGTGGCGTGCAGTTCTCATGACAAGGGGCCTGTGACGATGAAGGCCTGCGAGGTGGGCTGTATCGGATGTCAGTTATGCAAGAAGAACTGTCCGTCAGATGCGGTCGTTATCGATAATTTCAATGCGTCCATCGACCAGGAGAAGTGTACCGGATGCGGTACCTGTAAGGAGAAATGTCCGAAGAAGGCCATCATCTCTGTATAGGCAATTATCTAAGGTAACTGAGGAAAAGAAAGGAGCGGGAAACGATCATGGAAACCGTAAGACTTGGAAGAACAGGAATTGTAACGAACAAGAACGCGTTCGGCGCCCTGCCGATTCAGAGAATTTCGGACGAGGATGCCGTATATCTGTTGAAAAAAGCTTATGAAAACGGAATGACCTATTTTGATACGGCGAGATGGTATACGGACAGCGAGCATAAACTTGGGCTTGCGTTTGAAGGAATCAGGGATAAGATTTATATTGCGACGAAAACAGGCGCGAATAATGCGGGAGATTTTTGGAAAGACCTGGAAACGAGCCTTGAGAATCTGAAAACGGATTATATCGATGTATATCAGTTTCATAATCCGGCTTTTTGCCCGAAGCCCGGAGATGAGAGCGGGCTGTATGATGCGATGTTAAAGGCGAAAGAACAGGGAAAGGTAAAACATATCGGCATTACCAATCACAGGCTTGCCGTTGCGAATGAAGCGGTTGACAGCGGGCTTTATGAAACACTGCAGTTCCCGTTCTGTTATCTTGCGACCGAGAAGGACATTGCGTTAGTGGAAAAATGTAAAGCAAAGGATATGGGATTTGTTGCAATGAAAGCTTTATCCGGCGGTCTGATCACCAATTCCGCGGCGGCATATGCATATCTTGCCCAGTATGATAATGTGCTGCCGATCTGGGGCGTTCAGCGGGAGAAGGAACTGGATGAATTCCTTTCCTATATTGAGAATCCGCCGACGATGAATGAAGAAATCAAGGCTTTGATCGAACACGACAGAGAAGAACTGCTCGGTGAATTCTGCAGAGGATGCGGTTATTGTATGCCATGTCCGATGGGAATTGAGATCAATAATTGTGCAAGAATGTCGTTATTGCTCCGCCGTTCTCCGTCTGCAGGCCATTTGAGCAAAGAAGGGCAGGAAAAGATGATGAAGATAGAAAACTGCATCCACTGTAACCAGTGTAAGAGCAAATGTCCGTATGGACTGGATACGCCTGCACTGCTGCAGAAAAACCTCGAGGATTATAAAAATGTTCTTGCCGGGAAAGTACAGGTATGACAAATGATATGACAAAGGGTGCCATTCTCCCGATGCTCATCAGGTTTACGATTCCATTGGTATTAGGGAATCTTCTCCAGCTTACCTACAATGCGATCGATGGCATTGTCGTCGGGCAGTATGTGGGAAAGGAAGCGTTAGCCGCAGTCGGAACAAGCAATCCGCTCGTAACGCTCATGATTCTTTTTTTACAGGGAATCTGTTTGGGCGCGGGTATCCTGATTGGCACTCTTTACGGAGCAAAAGATTTTGAAACGTTAAAACGTCAGATCAGTACGGCAATGATGGCCGGGATAGGCTTTTCCCTTGCGCTGACCGTGATCGCATTGGCATTTGCGCCGATGCTTTTGGCGGTTTTGCAGGTGGACGGCGCAATCCGTATGGAAGCGGCAGCCTATCTCCGCATCATCATGTGCGGTCTGGTATTCAATTTTATCTATAACTTTTTTGCCAGTACGTTGCGGGCGATGGGAGACAGTAAGTCTCCCCTTTACTTTTTGGGAATCAGTGCAGTCGTGAACATCATTGGAGACTGTCTTTTTGTAATTGTTTTTTCGATGGGAACGACAGGATGCGCAATCAGCACGGTGCTGAGCGAAGCGTTGAGCTGTCTTTTGTGCTGGATTTATATCAGAAAAAATATCCCGTTTATGAATTTGGGAAAGCAGTGGTTCCGGTTTGATCAGGCGCTTTTAAAACAGACGATTCAATACGGTTTTGTCAGCGCGATGCAGCAGGCGACGGTCCAGCTTGGGAAACTCAGCATTCAGGGAACTGTCAATACGATGGGCGTGACATCGACGGCGGCTTTTGCCGCGATCAACCGGATTGATGATTATGCTTATATCCCGGAACAGAATATCGGCCATGCCATGACGAGCGTGATGGCGCAGAACCGGGGTGCCGGGGAGACAAAGCGCGTAAAAGACGCTTTCCGCATCGGGATGTATGTGGAACTGGCATACGGCGCTGCTGCGGGGATTCTTCTGCTGTTTCTGGCGAATCCAATCATGCGGTTATTCACGCACGATGAGGCGACCGTTTTTTTAGGAAAGCAGTATCTGCATCTGATCGCATTCATGTATATCGTGCCGGCTGTCACGAACGGCGTGCAGGGATACTTTCGGGGAATGGGAGATTTAACGGTCACGCTGTGGAGCAGTTTGATCAATATGGGCGTCCGCGTTGCCGTATGCCTTCTGCTCGTTTTTGTCGGCAAAATGGGCATTATTGCGCTGCCGTGGGCGTATCTTGCCGGATGGATTGCCATGATGCTGTATGAACTTCCGTATTTATTACACAGATTCCGGCTGGCAGAAAAGTAGTTATTTGCCATACATCGGCATATACAGAAACAATTCCGCCATGCCGTTTTCTGTTTTCAATTCCATTTCACCTCGGTATTTTCTCACAATTTCCAGCATGCTTTTTAAACCCAGTCCGTGAGTCCGTCTGTCCTGTTTGGAAGATGCGGGCAGGGAACCGTCAGTGAGTGAATGATATTGAATTTCCTGACCTGTTCCAGCAATGGGATTTCTGACATTCAGACAGAACAAGCCTTTTTGCGCCCTGCTCTCCAGCGTGATTGCTCTGTTTTCTTCTCCGCTGCTCCTTTCCCGGCTTTCTTCCCCGGATTGCCGGCATGCTTCCATCGCATTATCGAGTGCATTGGCGAACAAGGCGCAGAGATCGGTCTGTTCGAAGGGCAGTTCTTCCGGAATATCAATGGAATAGACAAGCCGAATGCCATAGCGGTTCATCTGGTTTTCTTTTACGGCCAGTACCGCGTTGACAGTGGCATCGCCGCAGTAGTGGAGGGTCTGCGTAAGCGCGGTATTTTGTGTCAGACTGTCAAGGTAGGCCTGCTGTTCCTGTGCCGGGAGAGCGGACAGGACCTGTAAATGATTCGCCATGTCATGTTTCAGGCGGCGTATTTCAAAATAATGCTGTTCCATCGCTTCATAATAATTGTGGTTGATGTTGGCGAAGGTATTCTGCTGTTCCAGTTTCTGCTGTCTGGACAGTACGACGATTGCCCACAAAAGGCCGATGAAAGAGAAAAGGGAGATGATGAGAAGGGCCATATATTCCCGGTGAAAATAATTTGCACCCGCATACAGTATGGAATAAGCATCCCAGAAGTCGATGTCGTAAAGCAGGACCAGCGAGAGTACGATGCCGAGCGGCGGTACGGTAAGCAGAATCAGCAGCTTCCACATATTGTCGGAAAGTTCATAGTTTTTTTCCGGTGCGATGATTCTGGTGCCAAGGAACAGGAAAAGTGTGAACAGGATGCTGCTGAACGAAGAAACTATTATGGCATAGGGACGGTCATAACAAAATGTGTTGAGATTTAAGAGACAGTTATCCCGCAGCACACTAAAAGCAAGGACGGTACTGGAAAATAAAAGGCCAATAGCTGTTTTTTTCATAAAACTTCCCTCACAGGTGAAACAGACCGTGAGGAGAAAAAAGAAAAAGGTTGGAAGAATATTTCCGAAATCCCCCAGGAAGATGATCATTCCCGCGAGTAGAAAGCAGCTGGAGAACATCCAGAGTTGTTTCAGGCGGTTCTCGGACAGTGTGATCAGTTTTCCGACAGCGCTTTGTAAAAAAAGCGCGCAGGGTATGTTGAAAATAACTCTTATCAGTGTATAAGCAAGCATCGAAATTCTCCCTTTTTCCTTCCGTAAGATTTTTATTTCTGCAAGGTATTTGAGCCAATGAGGGAGCGGGCGATTTTGGCGGCGGTCTGTTCCCTGTATTTTCTGCTGCATGGCAGTTCCTGTCCATTAAGCAGGACGGCATCTGCGCCAAGACAGTCCACATATTCGGGATTGATCAGGAATCGCTGGTGGATTCTGATAAAACGTTCCGCCAGCCTTTTTTCCACATTTTCCAGTTTATCATAAAAAGGATATTCGCTCTTCTTTGTAACGAGAATGACCTTTCTTCTGTCAGAATAAAAATATAGAATATCATGAAGGCGGAAACGCCAGAGGCCATCCGTGTTCCTGACGATAAAAATATCCTTTTCTTCCTGCCGCATCTTCTCGCGGACTCTATGCAGCAGTTCCATTAATTTCTGTGTTTTGACAGGTTTCATGAGATAGTCGAGCGCGCCCGTCCGGTATCCGTCAAAAACATAGTCCGCATGGCCCGTTACGAATACGATCATCAGGTCAGGATCAAATTCTCTGATCATCTGGGCGCTTTCCATGCCGTTTTGTCCCTCCATCTCCACATCCAGAAAGAGCAGGTCGATTTCCCCCGGGTGTTTTTTCAGCCAGGAGACAGCATTTGCCCCTGAAGAAAACTCATAGACGACTTCTTCCGAGCCTTCCATCAATATTTTTTCCAGTAAGATACGAAGCGCGTCTCTGGCCGCCGCTTCATCATCGCACAATGCAACACGCAGCATTTCAATTTCCATGCCTTTCCCTCAACCTGCAAATTTTGGACCGGAGCAGGCAGCGCCCAGGTGCCAAATTCGCGATTGAAATCAGTATAGCATAAATCTTATTATCTTGCAGTTACAGCTTTTCCTTTTTCCTGTCAAATTTTACATGGAAGGCTCCAAACTTTACATTTTTTGCAGAGGACTGCCAAACTTTACAGGATTGCGGCCGGATATGACATCGTCCCAAGCGCCTTCTTTTCATCTGTGCTATTGTATTTTCAAAAAGAGGAAGGAAAGGGATTGCTATGCTTTATGTAAAAAATCTTTACAAATCTTATGAAACAGGAAAAATGAAATATCCGGTATTGAAGGGCATCGACTTTCATGTGGCACAGGGAGAGTTCGTTGCTGTAATGGGGCCGTCTGGCTCCGGAAAAACGACGCTTTTAAACTGTATTTCCTGCTATATTCCGTTTGATGAAGGAGAAATCACGTTAGGCGGAAAGTCCCTTGCAGGTCAGAACGAGGCGATGCTCGCGAAGATCAGAAATGAAAAACTGGGATTTGTTTTTCAGGATTTCATGCTTCTGGACGGCCTGACAATTCGGGAAAACATTCTTGTGCCGCGCATCGTGCAGGGTGCAGTGGGCGCGGATGCGGAGACACTTGCGGATGAACTCGTATCCCTGTTCGGCATCGGTCATATTATGAATAAGTATCCTGCGGAGATATCCGGCGGAGAGAAGCAGAGGGCCGCGGTAGCGCGCAGTCTCATCAATAATCCGCTGATGATACTGGCGGATGAGCCGACCGGAAATCTGGATTCCAAATCGAGCCGCGCCGTTATTGAGGCATTCGGCAGTGCACGGGAGAAGATGCAGGCTACGATATTCATGGTGACACACGATAGCTTTGCGGCTTCTTTCTGTGACCGCGTCATTTTGTTCAAAGACGGCGTGATCTATCGTCAGCTTGAAAATTCCCGGAACGGGGGTGTTCAGTCCGGGAGCGCTCAGGCCGGAAACAGAAAAAGCCGCAGGGAATTTCAGGATGAGCTTCTGAGCGTCATTAAGGAAATGAGCGAATAGAGGGGAGGACAGGGAGCATGGATATAAATATGGATGAAAAGCGTATGGAACAGCGAATGACAATGAAAAAAATGGAGCAGAAGTTACAGCGGGCGGACAGGAAACATGCAAAGCTGTATCTTTTCTGTAATTTTATGGCGCTTATGATTATTTCGGCCTATTCGGCATTGATGTTTTCACCGACCGTACAGACGGTATTTCCGTCGGGCGGAGACAGCCGTAAGCAGATGAATGCGATTTTTGTGATGACCTTGCTCGGATGCGTGGTCTTTACGCTGTATGCAGTAGGACTCTTTTTCCGGCATAAATCAAGGCAGCTCGGCATTTTGATGGCGCTTGGCACATCCAGGAAAAAACTTCTTCCGGGCCTGTTCCGGGAAGTATTCGTCTTGAGCGCTTTTTCCTGTACGGCCGGTATCGCTGCGGGATTTCCGTTTGTATGGATTATCTGGAGTGCATTCCGTCTGTTTCTGGTAGACAGTTCGGAGATGGAACTTCATTTTAATTTCAGATGTCTGTTTCTCTCACTGGCTTTTCTGCTGTTGGTGGTTGGCTTTGCGTGTCTGAGCGCATGGCGGTATGTAAAAAAGACAAATATCATGGAAGTCATCCGGGAAGAGCATATCAATGAGCCGGTGAAGGAATTGGGAAGATGGTGCGGTCCGGCCGGATTTGGCCTGATTCTGGTCGGAGCCGTTATGGGGTATGCCGCTCCGATCCTTTGGGGGCGTGTATTCAGCGCTTATCCGCCTGCATGGTGCAGCATCCTGTATGCGCCGGTCTTTGTGGGACTTTACATGGTCATGCTGCATACCGTGGTGAACGGGTGGGGAAGCCGCAGAAAGAATCCGTACAAAAACATTATTTCCCGCAGTATGATGAAATTTCAGGGAAAACAGACCGTCAACAATCTGATCATCGTCACGATTCTGATTGCCGGAGCCTGTTTTGCAATTTTCTATCTGCCGGCCGTATCTTCCGGCGCGCTTCTTGGATATGCTGAGAGGCCCTTTGATTATTATTATGAGTACCGTGCAGATCAGCGTGTTCCGGGAGAAGACGCCGTCAGGGGGCTGGCCGGGGAGTATCAGCTTACTTTAAAGGATTGGGAAGAGAGCGAGTATATCATCGTGGGCGCGGGCCAGAGAATGGAGGTGGAAGAAGAGGACGGCAGGCATTTTCATGTGGAATATCAGCCCATTGCTACGGAATTGAAACTGCTTTCCGAAGATGCGTATGCAAGGATGACAGGTGAAGCGGTTCAGATTGCTCCGGGTACTTACCGTTATATTACGGACCAGGACGAGTCCTCTTTATTTGTGAATGAAAGCGCGGAACATTTGACTAATATGACGACCAGAGCACAGATCGAAACCGGTTTTGCCGGTTATCTGCATTACGACATGCTTGTGGACGAGGTCGGTTTTGCAGTGGTGAATAACGAAGATTATGCGAAACTGGAGGAAGGGCTTTCCGATGAATGGCGGGGATGCGTAGTGTGGTTCAATATTGATGGGAAGGACTCCTATACATTTGCGAAAGATTTTTATCGTCTGTTTGTTTCTTCTTTCGACGAAAGCTGCGAATATGCCGGCGCTTATGACAGGGTATATAAAATCATGTTGGAAGAGGAGGGAAAAGCCTATTGGGGAGATTCGGATTCGATTACGAAAGTGCATTATGAAGAAATGGATTCCAGTGCATTTAAGCTCCATTGGCGGTATCAGCCCAAGTTCCGGATTATGGACCAAAATGATTTTCTGGTCACGATGGCGGTATTTTTTATGATGTTTCTTTTTATCTTCATCGTATGTCTTACGACAGCGCTCGTCGTATGCTATACCCGTTGTCAGACCATTGCGTTGAATAACCGCTATATTTTTGATGACTTGAAGAAGCTTGGAGCATCGCCTGATTTTATGGGGAAAGAGGTGAGCAGTCAGTGCAGCAATGTATTCAGGATACCGGCGCTCGTCGGAACGGCTGCGATGTATCTTTTATTCGGTATGATCTTGTATGCAAATGACGGGAAGATTATTTTTTCGGAAATCATTGCAATGGGTGCCTGCTTCGGTGTCATTCTGCTGATCGGTATCTTGGTATTTGTGCTGTATCGGTTTACTGTCCGAAATATGAAAAAACAGTTGGATATAAGTGCATAGCGAGAACGTTCTGGAACTTGTATTTCCTTTGATATCATTCTATAATAGTGTGAGAAGAACTTCTAACACTCGCAGCAATGGCTGCTTCGTGAAGAAGTTCTACGATTTGCCAGAGGCAAATCTTTCTCACACGAAAGAACGCCTGAAATACGGCGTTCTTCCCATTGATGATTTGTGCCGCCGGGAGGCGGCATGGGGTTAGTGTGTAGAGAAGTTCTGACTTGCGGATGGAGACGTGATTGGGGGGATGAAAGAAATTGCTGGAAGAAAAAGAACTGGGGCGGGAACTGGCACGGGCACAGGCCGATAAGGGGAAGATTCTGCTGCGGACAGGGATGCGCGTGGTATTGGCCGGTGTGATCATACTTGCCGGAATCCGGGGAAATCCGCCGGGCCGCGGGCCGGTCAGTTTTCTGGCAGGAGTGCTTGCCGCAGTGATTATTCTTGTCGCTGCAGCTTGGGTATTCTGGCCGCTCATCCACTATCGGGATTTTGCGGCGTTTTATGAAAATGGTGCAGTGCTTGGTCAGAGGAAGTGGAGGCTTGAAGAATTGGGGGAGATTTCTTTTCAGGATGTGAAATCGAATCATTCCCTGTTCACCCGGACTTATCTGTGTACGTCGGTAAGGAAATTCGATGTCACCTACATAAAGGACTGTAAAAAGAATTTTAACCGCGCTTACGGTAATATCATTTAGAACAGATTTCCGTCCGAGAAGGATTTACTTCACAAATCGGAAAGAATAATAAAATATCAGAGGAAAAGGGAGAATTATCATGAATGCGACTTATATCATCATCGGCGTTGCTGCCGTAGTGGTTCTTTTTATCATTGTATGGGTAAAAATATCAATCGATGAGAAGAAGGGCGAAAACAGTGGAGAAAAGCAGAAAGTGAAAGATATTGTCAAAAAAGCAGTACCGAATGGCGAAAGCTATACGGCGGCTTATGGAACGAGAGAAACGCTGGCTCTTGGCGGAGGCGGCAGAACGGTAACGACGACGACCAGCTACTGGTATTATGCGGTCGCATTTAAACCGGGAGATCTGTATCTGGTTCCGCTTTCTTTTGACGGCGGCGATATCAGTTATGGGGAGCCAGTTCATTATGGAAAAGAAGACCTTGGCATGGCAGAGGCGAAAAACGGTTATCTGACCCTGTTCGATAAAGAACGGAAGGAGATCATGACGCTTTTCGTCGTGGCGAGCAACACGAAAGAAGATAAGTATCATCCGGTGAACATCCAGCAGAAAGAAGAAGCGGAAGCATTCGGACAGTTCTCGCGAAATCTGATGCAGGAAGTCAACGCCGCGAACGGCATAACCGATATTAAGGCGGCAAAGAAAGAAGTAAAAAAGAAATAAGGGAAACGTTCTTATAATAAGAAAAAGTCAGGCGCCCGGACGATGTCCCCTGGCGCCATTTGACTGTTCTATGTCTCATCGGTGGAAGATTTTAAAGAGTTCAGTTGTTGTGTCAAAGCTTCTATTTGCTGCTGTAAGTCTTGTTTCCGTGCTTCCGTTTCGATGATATATTCATTCAGATCCGTTTCTAATTGCTGGCGGTAGACTTCCAGTTCCTGTTGATGAGAATTTTTGATATAGAAAAACAAAGCTGCCATTGCTATAGTAACGATTACCCAAAACAATAAAAGTTTCAGCCAGCTCTTTTTGTTTTTGGCATGGACGGCCTGCATTTGCGGTTCGATTTGTTCCAGTTCTTTCTGTAAGGCATCCATGCGGGTATCCTGTTCGTATTTACGCTTTTGATTGTCAAGATCTGCCTGTTCAAATTTCAGCTGCCGCTTTTTTTCCTGGTAGGTTTCTTCCGGGCTTTTATTTTGTAGAGAAGCGCTTTCGTTTTTATCGGTATTCTTTCTGTTTTCTGTTTTTTGTTTTAAAGTTTTTAATAGTTTCATAATAAGTCCCCTGTTTTTGTTATGTCCATTCTTTTAAGGCGAGTCCGTCGTTGTCGGTAAAGGAACCGCAGAGAATGATAATGAAGTCAATGATGCACCATATAGTAATTGGAATAAGGGAAAGAAAAAGGCTGATAATGAAAGTCAATATCATAATGACACCGCTTATGGTTTTCCCAACATAAAATCTGTGTACCCCCAGGAATCCAAAAAAGAAACAAAGTAATGCAGCGGCCAAACGGCTTTTGGAACTTATTATTATGCTGTTGTTATAAATTCCGGGATCCGGTGAAGGAAATCTGCCGAATGCGTTATTCATATTGTTGAGAGGTCTGCCGCATTTGGGACATGACAGGGACTGGTCTGAGATTTTAAAGTTACATTCCGGGCATTTAATCATAGCCATGACAATTTCTCCTAGTATGTTTATTTTTGTAGAAATCCACTATGGACGGATTTATGGTATCTCATAGACCGCATCCGAAATGTGGATATGCAGATCTGTGGATTTTTGAGAGAACAAACCGTCAGTACCTAATCTGTAGATAGAGTCTGCTTTTTCCGACATTTCCGCAAGTGAATAAGAAACCTGCGAATCCTTAAAAAATCCTGTTAAAGGGGCAGAAGTGGAAGAATCCCATATAAACTGAATTTCGCCGCTTGTTTCTCCATCTTCGGTAATCTGAATCTGATCGGTATTTACCACATAACCAATCGCGCCTGCGGAATCGGAAAGCCGGAAAGTACCCGGTAAATTTCCTTCCAGAGTCAGTGTCACAAGGCGGGCCGTTTCTGCGAGAACAATATCATCGTTCAGGATTGCCACGGCGGGTACGCTGCTGTTATCGGAAAGATAATTTAAACGATAAGCTAGGGGAACAGGATTGGCTAAAGAATCATCGGTTGCAATCATTTGGTTAAAACCGCTGGCATCATTTGCCTTTCCGTTTATGAATTCGTTCCACCAGCCCTTCAGCCCGCCGTTGGCTTCATTATTGTCAATCGCCTGTAATGTCTTGGCGGAATCTCCGCCATAGCAGCATATTTTGCAGCCCGAATCGATTTCTTTTTTAATATATGAAAGATCTGCGCCGATGTCGATACCGCTTATATTGGTGCCAAGGTTTGCCTTTAATTCGGATTCCGACATTTCGGTCGTTACCAGAACAACAATCCTTCGGCCATAGTCAACGGAAGAGACATAAGCGGGTTCGTATTCGCCCAGACTCTTCAAATCACAGCCTGACTGGAAATATTGCGTTGCACTCTTCAGAGGCTCTGCAGAAACGGAAAAATAAGTTTCTGTGAAGATAATGGCCATGGAAGAAGATGTTTCCGTATGTGATATGCCGAGTCCGAGATTTGCAGAATTCCTGCTGATACCAAGAGATAAGTTCAGGCTTTCTTCATTCTGGACGGAACGGATGGAATAATCCCATTTTTCAGCATATTCCCGATTGGATTCGTTCCAAAGCCGTTCGACAGCTTCCTTAACGGTTCCATAACTGACATTTTCCAATTGAACGGAACTGCCATCGTGACTGCATACGAGTGTTATCGGGGTCCGGTCTTGTGAGATCAGGGTGTAATTTGTGGTTCCCTGCATAAGAGAGTCACCGCGCAGGATAGCACCCGGATAAATTGTAGAATTGCCGGAGTCGCTTAACATATACTGCTCCATATCATACTTTTGTACAACTTCATAATAGGAAATGCCGTCAAACTGCTTTCGGGCTACTCTTTGGGAAGGATAGCGGTTGAGAGATGCGATATAAGCATCCAGTTCTTTCCGGCTATCTTCTGTTAAAATGGTATTTGTGGTATCGGAGCGTTCGTTCTGGGATGAAATATGCTCCTTTTGTGCAGCAAGTTGTGCCGCCTGTTCCTGTTCCATAAGTGTATTCTGTAAGTTACTTTTCTGTTGTATAATGTTCTCTTTTTCTTGCGTAAGATCACCGATCGCGGCATCCAGAGCCGCAATATGTTCATTATAATCGGAATACAAAGTGTCTCTGTTTTCGGTGTAATACATAAACTCATAATGAAAAATATTATACAACAGTATTATCATAAAAAAATTGAACAGGAAGATCATAAATGTATTTTTCGATTTAAGCCGCGAGAGCGTTTTCAGCCGCTTCCTTTTTTCTTGCTCCTGTAGTTTTACCTGTTGATCGAGGGCTGTTCTTTGCTCGTACAAAATTCGTCTTGCAATGTCGATATCATCCAGAGCATTGTTCAATTCATCAATCTTTTTGAACAGCTCATCATCTGTATTTGCCGAAAACTCTTTCGAAATCGTATTTTCGGAAACATGGTTTTCCGTAACATCATCTTCCAAAGCGTTGTTTTCTGAAATGAAATCTGCGGCGGTAGCTTCAGCAGTATTTTCCAATACGGCCAGTTCCTGTTTGGTATTCGTATCGTTTTGATTGGTATCCATCTTTTGTATTCCTTTCCGTTTAGCTGATGTAGTTTTTAATAAAATTGAAAATTTTTCGCTCGGTGCTGTTGACGGCAGCAACAATGCCTGCGCCTGCAAAACCGGTCATTACATAGGGGGCAATGCCAGGAAAAGCGAAAATGGCGCCAACCGTGCCGGCGTATAAAACGGCATCAATAATGCGGTCTTTAGAACTTCGTCTGTTTAGCATAAATGATTCACTTTGTATATCTATTTTGCATAGACCGCTCATCAGTTGGATGGAAATCAGATAACACATAATTTTGGAATGGGCCTGTGTTATATTTTGGGTCTTTTTGAGATTAGCATTTTGGACAAAGGATATAGCATAGATATTATTTTCATACCGTGTTTCAATTTCAGCATCTGGAAATAGAACTGTCAAATAGGAGATAACAGAGTCTCTCAACGCCATACCGTCTATATTTGTATGGAGGGGATATGTTTTGCTTTTTTGACGCATCTTTCGTACCTCGTATAGAAACTTCCTAAAAATTTTATAAACATTATAAAACACGATATGTGTATTGTCAACCCAGTATGTGTTACTTGTGAGGAAATGGAGATTCTATTCGTTAATATAAAAAAAGATGAGAACGTTATGACTGCTGAACCGGATTCACAGGTTGAAGAAAGGCATGGTTATAAATATGAAACTTGGTGAGAATATCAAAGAGTTGCTGGAACAATATGAAATGACACAAAAGCAGTTGGCAGAAGAATTGGCTCTTTCACCTTCTGCGATGGGAAATTATATTCAAAATATCCGGGAGCCGGACTATGCTACATTAGTATGTATTGCGGATTATTTTCATGTGACAACGGATTTTTTATTAAATCATGCGACAAAGAATGGGCATACACATAATGAAGAAGTTCTTTTGCATATTTTTCGTTCTTTATCGGAAGAACAGCAGGAATTATATTTGGAACAGGGCAAGGTATTTGTAAAACAAAATCAGAAAAAAGAATTATTGCGTTCCCGTATGGCAGGAACGGAGCAGAGTGATGTATCATAGTGAAAATAAAATCAGAAATATTTTAGCACCGCCAGACGATTCAGTCTGGCGGTGCTGTTTCATTACAGACCGCTCGAATAGTGCAGGACATAATCCTTTGTAATGAACACCGCTTCTACATCCTCCAGAGATTCGACAAGGCGCATTCCTTCTTCCGGCCCAAGGATAAAGCAGGTCGTGGAAAGGGCATCGCCCATCGTAGAAGAATCCGAGAGAATGGTGACGCCAAGGAGTGTATTCTGTACCGGATAACCGTTTGAAGTGTCCAGAATATGATGGTACAGCGTATCGTCCTGATAAAAATACCGTTCGTAAACGCCGGAAGAGACAACGGACCTGTCGGAAACGGGGAGAGCAGTGATGGGCGTTCCCTGTGCCTCAAAAGGCATTTGTATGCCGAACTGGAAAGGCGAACCGTCCGGTCTTTGGCCGACGGCCAACAGATTGCCGCCCAGATTGATGATGGCGCTTTCGATATTTTGGGAAAGCAGATATTCTTTTAATTGATCGGCAATATAGCCCTTGGCGATAAAACCGAGACTGATCCGGCTTTCCGGGTCGAGCAGGGTGACAGTATTACCTTCGATTAGCAGATTGTGGTAATCGACATGGCTGAGTGCTTCCGAGATTGCGGCCTGATCAGGGATTCTGTCTGATGTCCCGGCGGAAGGGGTATCCAGAGCTGTTGATGCGGAAGGAGCGGTCTGGGCGGAGCCGGATTCGTCCGAATGAAAATTCCACAGGGAGCTGACCGTTTCCATTGTTAGATCGATGCGTCCTTCGGTCATTTCGCAGTAAGTCAGGGCAGTTTTTAGCAGCGAGGCGGTCTCATCGGAAACAATCACGGGTTTTCCGCCGCTGTGATTGATATTCCAGATATCGGAACCTTCTACAGTGGGACTGAGCATTTTTTCATAGGTTTCTGCTAACTGCATACATCCGTCAAGACAATTTTCTTTTTTGGCATCATAGATAGTGACCTGAATGACCGTGTCAAAATAAAATCCGGTTCTGGAAACCGGCTCCGTATTTGCGCTACATCCGTTTAAAAGTGGAAGAAACATGGTAAGAATCAGGAATATGGATATTTTTTTTCTCATAGAAGGTATCCTTTCCTTTCATTTAAGGTATTTACGTTTCAACCGACGGCCGCGGAGCATATGCAGTTCCTGCGACGGCCCTTGAAGAGCGTCGGTACTTAGTGAAAAAGGCGCTTTGCGGCTTTTGAACTTAGTACCGCTACTGCTCTTCGTGGAGCGGAAGCGTGCCGTCAAAGGAACTGCATATGCTCCGCGGCCGTCGGCTGAAACGTAACTTTAGCAAAGGTTTCCATCTCAACAAAAGTTGTCAATCCGGGTATTTCGTGATAGAATATCTCTGTTCCTTAATTTTCATAACAGTATTATAATAGATGGAGCGTTTTTTTTCCATTCTATTTGTGAACGATTTTACGCCTGCGGACCAAAGTCCGCAGGTTGAGAGAAAGGCGTGGTCATTAGTATGAGATTACCTGGTGACGATGGGAGACGTACAAACAGTCATTCCATCTTTTATATGATAATCGGTGTATCCGCATTTGTATTGATACTGCTGCTTGTTGTCATGCAGAATAATGACAAGGGCAAAAAAGGCAGTGGAGAACCGGTTCCGGATGTTGTGCAGCAGGAAGCAGCGGCGGAGCCGGAAGTCGCAGAAACGGAATCGGAGCAGAAACTGCGTGCGGAAGATTTGAGTTTCTGGGGCATGTATCCGCCGGAGGGAAATAAGACGGAGAAAACGCAGACGGGCGCTCAGAATGCGGACTCACAGAACGAGACGGAGGAGGAATCCGGTACTGATACGGAGAAAAAAGAAGAAGTCGTACAGGAGGACCCGTCCACGGACGGCAAGCATACGCTCGTGAAAACTTCTGACGGCCAGGAAGAATGGGTGCTGATCAGTCCGTATCTGACGAAAAATACTTATGATTTCAAGAATCTTTCGGAAAGTGCGAATCTGCGGAAATATACGGATAACGGAAAGAAAATCTCCCGTGTGGGAGTCGATATTTCCAAGCATAACGGTCAGGTCAATTTTAACAGTATTAAGGCGGCAGGAGTCGATTATGTCATGCTGCGGCTCGGTGCAAGAGGTTACAGTACCGGACAGCTTTCATTGGATGATAATTTTGTGGAAAATATGGAGGCGGCAATAGAAGCGGGGCTGGATATCGGTGTATATTTTTATTCGCAGGCAATATCCCAGGATGAGGTCATGCAGGAAGCGAATTTTGTGATACAGAATCTGGAGCCGTACAGGGCGCATATCACCTATCCGGTAGCCTTCGATATGGAGAATGTGGCAAATGATACAGCGAGGATCGACGGGCTTTCCAGAGATGACAAAACGGCGATTGCCGCAACTTTTCTGAGCGGTATGCAGGCGGCGGGTTATATTCCGATGGTCTATGGCAACAAAGAATGGCTGATTAAAAATATCGACCTTGCGAAGCTTCAGGATTATGATGTATGGCTTTCGCAGGAGCAGGATATCCCGGATTATCCATACCAGTTCGCGATGTGGCAGTATACAACAACGGGCGTGCTGAACGGTGTAACGGGGGATGCCAGTCTGAATCTATGCTTTGTTGATTATTCAGACAGATAATGCTCGATTTTGGGCGAAATTTGAATAGCGGTGTATAAGTCGGCGTAAGCAGCGGGAGACATACCTTCCATGTAATTTGGGGTATAAGCCTTCTTTACGCCGGCTTTTTTCAGGAAGTCGATGGCTTTGTTATAGGCAATGGCGGCTTCTTCTTCCGTCTGATAGACGCCGACCGTGTAGTTTCCGTTGACATGAATCTTTGTCCTGTATAAAAGTCTGCCGTTTTGGTGGAAAGAGGAGACGCCGTGATAGGCATTTAAAATCTCAATATTCTCATAGCGGTAATCGTTGGTATTTCCATTGATGAAGCGGTAATCTTTATCCTGTACGGCATAATTCTTGATGCCGTAACGGCTCATGATATTAATCTGCATACCATAATCAGCAACAAAATAATGCCCGCCCCGGCAGGAAATCTTATGATTGGAATAGTAAAACAAATCGTCCCTGTCGAAGATAAAGAAATGGGAAGGAGAAAAAAAATAATAGAAAAAGGCGGGACGTATATAAATCGGATTGGAAAAATAGAGCCCATTGTCTCTGAAATTAATCAGACAGACCCATTTTTCAAAAAAAAGAACGGAATCCGCGCGATAATTATTAATTTCCAGGCTTTTATCCTGCAGGATGCGATTTGCAAGCAGATAAGCGTCATGTGCGGCCTCCATCGTATCATAGCTGCCAAGACTGATATGCTTTGCGCGATAAGTTAAAGAAGAACGGTAATAAATTGTGCCGTTTTTCTTTTTTGTCTGATAAACACCGGGTAACTGCGGCATCGTAAATCTCCAATCTTTAGAAATATTTCTTAATATTGGCATTAGTATAACATATTTTTCCGGATTTCTGTATAAAATATTACAGATGTATTAAGGACGAAAAGAAATTCTAAGATGCTTATGGAACAGCATCCAAGGATTTCTAAGTTTTGGCCGAAAGAATTGCCTGTGGCGATTCTTCCAGGCAGGTTTTCTGGGTGAGAGCAGTTTTTTTCTGTAAATTGAGACAAGTTATATATGGAAATAGGAGAGAGAAGTTATATGTATAAGCGAAGTTTAACGAAATTACTTTTGATGAGTATGATCTTTATGGCTTCATGGATTTGTCTGAAGGAGCTTAAATTGAACCGGGTGGCTGCGACACAGGCGTTTCGTATGGAATATTTGACGGCGACACAGGAAGAGGATAAGAAGAGTTTTCTGGAAGTAGTCGCCTGTGTGGCATCCGGACAGCGGGTCGTGGATTATGAAGTGCTGGAGAAGACAATGAAGTATCATTTGTCGGAGCAGGATCATGAGGCCCTGCTCCGAATCGTGGAGGCGGAGGCCGGCGGCGAGGATTCGGACGGAAAACTGCTCGTGGCAAACGTCGTACTGAACCGTGTTAACAGTGAGAAATTTCCTGATACAGTGACGGAGGTGGTCATGCAGAAAGAGCAGGGAGTCGCGCAATTTAGCCCAACTGTGGACGGGCGTTTCCAGAATGTTACGGTCAGCCAGAGTACTTATGAGGCAGTTGAACGGGCGCTTTATGGAGAGGATATCTCGCAGGGAGCATTATATTTCTGTGCGAGGGAGAAAGCGGATTCCACGAAAGTTAAATGGTTCGATCAGAAACTGACCAAACTTTTTTCCTATGGAAATCACGAGTTTTTCATGTAAATCCGGATTGCCATAGTTAAAAGGTGGTGCTATAATTAATTCATGCGCGTTAAGGCGCAAAATATTTATATGAGATGGAAGGAGATACATAGCGATGAAAGAAGAAACTGCAAAATTTAAGAAATACGGAGGATTTTTTTGGGCATTATTGCTGGGAATTGGTTTTGGTGTGCCTTTTCTCATTTCACTGATCATTTGCCTGTTTTCCGAAGGGCCGTTTCGGGTGGATGTTTTTCTCGCACTAGGCCTTGTTTTTGCTTTTTTTGCATGGATCATCCTGCTCATGATGATCGGCTATGGAAGCCTTACAAAGATTTTTGTAAACCGTACTGCGGATAAAATAGAAGAACTGCCTTACTGTTTTAACAGTTCTTTTTCAAGCAGAGGAGGCATTCTGTTTATCGATGTGGAAGGCGGTATGATTGGATATATCTCTGCATACAATCCGATGGAGATTCAGGTGTTTAGCGCATCCAGAATCGAGAAGCCGCAGACCATTGCATCGACAATGTCAGGTGTTCGTTTCGTATTCTATCTGGACGGAAAGAAAATGACGGTCTGGACACTCATCAGCAATCGGATGGTCAACCTCAAATCCGGCATGGGTGCGGAGGCGGTATCGAAAGCGGATGCTTTTGTTGAACTTCTGTCAGCGGCCAAAAGAAATGCGGAGGCCAGATAAAGATGGGCAGTCTGTCATATTATCTGCCGGTGCTCATTATTGTAGTTGTTATCGGCGCGGTACTGGTATTTGGAATTTATTTTGTTCGGGAATATCTCAGGATACGCAAAGATGGTTCTACCTGTATATATTGTAAAGCGGAGGCTGCCAAAGAGTCGCCGCGTACTTATTTGTTTCTGCTGCCCATTTCTTTTGGAGATACTTATGATAATGCGGAAAAATATCTGCTTTCGCATATGGTTCCGATCATGGGAAGAGAACAGATACCGACCGGCCGCCGTGCCTGTAAAATAGAAGTTCACCTCTGCTCCAAGTGCAATAAGAGACAGGTAGTCATCGAGGATTTTCTTCTGGTACGGGGTGAGGATTATATGAAAGAATATTATAAATTTTCTTATGAAAAATTCCGTCCCCTGCTGGAAAGATGGGAGGAAATGGAAAGGAGTACAGGTCCGGGATACCGGATGTGAAAAGAGGGGCATTATGAAGAAAAAAGTAACTAAGTTTTTGGAATTTGTTGTAGTGATTATTTCTCTGGTGATCGGTGTTCTGGCAGCAAGGAAGTTTCCGTTTGAATCTATGCTGCGGGGAAAAGAAGAACCGGTCACGCTGGCGATGACCGAAGAAGGGCTGCAGGAAGATTTTGTCGGAATGCCTGCGGCCGATGATATTCCACGGATTGAGGATGCGGAAAGCTGGGAAGATACATGGCAGACGAGTTGTGTGACAGTCGAACCGTTGGAAATCATATCGACGGGAGTCGGTGCGCGTCATCCTTGGGTTGATGCCTATACGAGAACCAGACGGGGCGGCCAGAGATATCGTCCTGATGTTTCCGACATGGCGTTTGATGTGCTGGATGAATACGGAGAATATTTTTTGCTCCAGCTGCCTGACAAGTCATATATTCTTGCACAGATTTCTACAGATGACGCGAGGGCGCTGAAAGCGGGTAAGAAGGTCGTGCTTCCAATCGGAAAAAAGACGGGGGTTTATCAACAGGCGCTTAGAGATATGGATGAACTTTGCCAGAAGTATGATGTGAATACGGACGGCGTATTTTACTGCATCAATGATAAATGGAATGAAGAGCACGAATTTCTCGTTCAAGTGCTGCACATCGGCAGCGTTTTTCTGGTAGCGCTTGTACTCGGCAGTATTCTGATTACGATTGTTGATAAGGTGATGAAGCAGAAGGATGAATTAGAGGAATAAAAGACCGGAACCGCAGGTTGAGAGAAAGGCATGGTTATTAAAATGGAAGTTTTCTACAAAAGTACGAGAAATGATGAAAAGAAAGTACAGGCTTCACAGGCCATTTTGAAAGGGCTGTCCGAAGACGGCGGACTGTTTGTTCCGGAGCATATTCCTGCTCTGGATAAGTCATTTAAAGAAATGGCCGATATGAGTTATCAGGAAATCGCCTATGAAGTCATGAAGCTGTTTCTGACCGATTTTACGGAAGAGGAATTAAAAAGCTGTATTAAAAAAGCCTATGATTCCAAGTTCGATACAGAGGAGATTGCGCCGTTAGCGGAAGCGGATAACGCATATTATCTGGAATTGTTCCATGGTGCGACGATCGCGTTCAAGGATATGGCTTTATCCATTCTGCCGCATTTGATGATAACGGCAGCAAAGAAAAATCATGTAAAAGAGGAAATCGTCATTTTAACGGCAACCTCAGGGGATACAGGAAAGGCAGCGCTTGCCGGTTTTGCCGATGTAGAGGGAACGAAGATTATTGTCTTTTATCCGAAGAACGGTGTCAGCCCGATTCAGGAAAAGCAGATGGTGACACAGAAAGGGAACAATACTTTTGTTATCGGGATTCATGGTAACTTCGATGATGCCCAGACCGGCGTTAAAAAGATTTTTTCCGATAAGGAGCTGGAACAGACGATGCTTCAGAAAGGTTATCGTTTTTCTTCCGCCAATTCCATTAATATCGGACGTCTCGTACCGCAGATCGTGTATTATGTATATGCCTATGCAAAATTGCTGCAGAATGGAAAAATAGCGGATGGAGAAGAAGTGAATGTTGTCGTTCCGACCGGGAATTTCGGCAATATTCTGGCAGCTTTTTATGCAAAAAATATGGGTGTACCGATTGCAAAACTGATTTGTGCATCCAATGAAAATAAAGTATTATATGATTTCTTCCGTACCGGAAGTTATGACCGGAACCGGGAATTTATGCTGACCAGTTCTCCTTCCATGGATATTCTGATTTCTAGCAACCTGGAACGTCTGATCTATCGGATTGCCGGAAACGATGCGAAGAAGAATGCGGAGTTTATGGCGGCTTTATCGCAGACCGGGCAATATCGGATTACGGAGGAAATGGGCGGCCGGCTGGCGGACTTCTATGGAAATTACGCGAGTGAGCAGGAGACGGCGGCCAGAATCAAAGAATTGTATGAGAAAGCAGGATATGTGATAGATACGCATACGGCAGTGGCGAGTGTGGTCTGCCAGAAATATCGGGAAGAAACAGGAGATACGAGAAAGACGGTCATTGCATCGACTGCGAGTCCGTTCAAATTTACGAGAAGCGTTATGAACGCAATCGATTCCAAATACGACAGTATGACGGATTTTGAACTGGTCGATGAACTTTCCAGGCTGGCAAATGTAAAGGTGCCAAATGCGATTGAGGAAATCAGGACGGCTCCGGTTGTACATGATACGGTCTGTGAAAAAGAAGAAATGAAGCAGACAGTGGAAAAGATTCTTGGCATTTCATAAACGACTATTTAAGGGATAAGGAGAAGAAAGAACAGTGTACAGTTTTATTGATATTTTATGTATCATTGGTGGCGGATATCTGGTATATGCCGGAATTGTCATGAAAACACAGGGGAAGATTGTCAATAATGTTGTTATGAATAAAGGGGCCGATGAAAGCGCACTGCGCGATAAGGACGGATTTATTCAGTATTTATACTTAAAGCTGATCATCATCGGCGCGGTCGTTATGTTGGCCGGAGCCGCGAACATGGTGAATGATTTGACGATGCAGTCGGCGATTCTGGCGACGGTCTTGAACTGCGCCTTTGCAGTGGCAATTATAGTCTATGCGGTATTTATCAATAAGGCGCTGAAGAAGTTTTTGAAATATCCTAGGTAATGAAGATTTTCTAAGGCGCTAAAGGATACCGCCTAAGAAAATCTAAGTCATTCCCGGCAGAATGTCTCTAACGAGCCGTTCTGCTTTTTTTCTGTTTTTTGAAGTGGTTCGTTTCTAGCGTTTCTCCATCGGGATGTAGTCCCGGTCTTCGCCGATCGGTTTGTAAGCGGGACGGATGATCTTGCCGTTATTTGCGAGCTCTTCCATTCGGTGTGCGCTCCATCCTGCAATTCTGGCAATCGCAAAGATCGGTGTATATAATTCCATTGGAAGGTTCAGCATGTGATAAACAAAACCGGAGTAGAAGTCCACATTGATGCTGACGCCCTTATAAATCTGCCGCTCCTTGGCAATGACTTCCGGAGCCAGGCGTTCCACCATGGAATAGAGTGCAAATTCTTCCTGAAGTCCTTTTTCTTCGGAGAGCTTTTCAACAAAGGATTTGAAAATCACGGCTCTCGGATCCGATTTGGAATATACGGCGTGTCCGACACCGTAAATGAGTCCTGCATGGTCAAAAGCATCTTTATGCAGCAGTTTTGCAAGATAATCGCTGACCTGTTCTTCGTCGGTCCAATCTGTGACCTGATGTTTCATGTCATCAAACATCTGTACGACCTTGATGTTCGCACCGCCGTGTCTCGGCCCTTTTAAGGAACCGATCGCTGCTGCGATGACAGAATAAGTATCGGTCAGAGAAGAGGTAACGACGTGTGTCGTAAAGGAAGAATTGTTACCGCCGCCGTGTTCCATATGAAGAACCAGTGCGATATCGAGAATTTTTGCTTCCAATGGCGTATATTTGCTGTCAGGGCGGAGAATATGTAAAATATTTTCTGCTGTCGATAATTCTGCAATAGGCTGGTGTATAAATAAGCTTTTTCCATCGTGATAATGGCTGTATGCCTGATAACCATAGATGGAGAGCAGAGGAAAGAGACTGATCAGCTGTAAGCACTGTCTGAGTACATTGGGGAGAGATGTATCATCTGCCCTGTCGTCGTAAGAGTACAGCGTCAGCACACTCCTTGCCAAAGTATTCATCATATCATTGCTCGGCGCTTTCATAATGATATCGCGAACGAAACTGGTAGGAAGAGAACGATAACCGGCCAGAAGCGATTTGAACATTTCCAGTTCTTTTGCATTTGGAAGTTTGTCAAAAAGTAATAAATAGGTTGCTTCTTCATATCCGAAATTGCTGTTTTTATCAAAACCATTCACGAGGTCTTTGACATCATATCCTCTGTAAAAAAGCCGCCCGTGGGTGGGAACCTGAACACCATCTACAATCTTGTTCGCACGAACATCAGAGATATGCGTCAGTCCTGCCAAAACGCCCTTTCCGTTCAAATCACGCAGTCCGCGCTTGACATCATATTTGGTGAATAATTCCGTATCAATGATATCTGCCTCTCTACTCATATTCGCAAGACGAAATATTTCAGGTGTAATTTCCGAATAGCTGTTATGGTCCATGGTATACATGAGATAGGCCTCCTTTCAAAAGTGGTGAATTGTGACATGATAGACATAAGTCATCAGATAATACCCTGAATTGGATATTTATGCAAGAATCTGCAGCGATTCTTGCGACGCTGGCTGTAAGCCTGCGTCTATTATAGCATAAAAATTCATCTAAAAAAATAATGTTTGAAAATTTTAGAAAGTTTTAACATATTACACAATTTGAATGGTGTTGCGAAGGTTGGAAAAAGGTATTAAAATAGGGGATGAAGATTTTCTAATGCACCAAAGAACGGTGCATAAAAAAATCTAAGTCATCCCCGGATGAAGATTTTCTAACACGCCAAGAACGGTGTATAAAAAATCTAAGTCATCCCCTGCAGAATGTCTCTGTGAGCCGTTCTGCTATAGTTGTATAAAGAAAGATGAGGATATGATTATGAATAAGCAGGAAATATTGAAACATGTGGACCATACGCAGCTGAAGGCATTTGCGGCATGGGAGGACATTGTTGAGTTGTGTGATGATGCAATTTTATATCAGACGGCCTCTGTCTGTGTGCCGCCTTCGTATGTGAAACGGATTCATGATACATATGGCGATGAAATAAAAATCTGCACCGTGATTGGTTTCCCGCTCGGCTATCATGCGACGGCAGTTAAAGTGGCTGAAACAGCACAGGCGGTACAGGATGGCGTGGATGAGATTGACATGGTGATTAATATCGGAGATGTCAAGAGCAGGCTTTACGATAAAGTGGAAGCGGAAATTCGTGCGGTCAAAGATGCTTGCAACGGCCGGCTTCTGAAAGTGATCATCGAAACCTGTTATCTGACAGAGGAAGAAAAGATTGCAATGTGCCACGCGGTAACGAATGCAAAGGCGGATTATATCAAGACTTCTACCGGGTTTGGCACAGGCGGCGCAACGCTTGAAGATGTCCGCCTTATGAAACAGTACATCGGTCCGGATGTGAAGATTAAAGCGGCGGGCGGGATTTCCACGATGGAAGAAATGGAGGCTTTTCTGGAAGCAGGATGTTCCAGGATTGGTACATCCAGAGCAGTCGGCCTTGTAAAACAGGAAATGGAGGGTTAAGATTACGATGGAAGTAAAAGAAAAAATTAAAATGCTGCAGGAGAAGATGAAAGAAGAGCGGATAGACTATTATCTGATTCCGACAGCAGATTATCATAATTCGGAGTATGTGAATGATTACTTCAAAGTGCGGGAATATTTTTCAGGCTTTACGGGTTCCAACGGCACGCTGTTAGTCAGCCGGACGGAGGCCGGTCTCTGGACGGACGGGCGGTATTTTATTCAGGCGGAAAAGGAACTGAGCGGAAGCGGCATTACACTGTTTCGGATGCAGGAAGAGGGTGTGCCGACGATTCCAGAGTATCTTGCACAGCATATGCAGGTAAAAGAGACACTCGGTTTTGACGGGAGAGTTGTCACCGCTTCTTACGGTAAAAAGCTGGAGAAGGCATTGCAGGATAAGAATGTCGTCTTTTGCTATGAAAAAGATCTTGCGGGAAGCTTATGGACGGACAGACCGGAAATGCCGGGGAATCCCGTTTCAGTCCTTCCGGAGGAAATCTGTGGTTTGAGTGCGGCACAGAAGCTTGCGCAGGTCAGGGAGAAAATGAAGGAGCAGAATTGTACGGCTCATCTGCTCGCGAAACTGGATGATCTGATGTGGCTTCTGAATATCCGTGGAAAAGATGTGGCATATAATCCCGTAGCCTTATCCTATGGCTTTTTTACGATGACGGATGCCTGGCTGTTCATTCAGGAGCGGGCGGTCAGCGACGAACTGCGCGAATATGCTTTGAAATACGGAATTACGTTAAAAAATTATGACGAGATAACGGCGTTCTTAAAAACAGTGACGGCGGAAAATGTATTGTTCGATGAAGATAATGTAAGTTATGCACTGTACCGGATTCTGCGTGAAAAGACAGAACTTTTTTCAGATACCAATCCGACCGAAAAATTAAAAGCCGTAAAAAATCCGGTGGAACTCTCTCACATGGAAGAGGTATATTTAAAAGACAGCGTCGCGTTGACAAAATTTATTTACTGGGTAAAGAAAAATATTGGAAAAATACCGATGAATGAGTATTCGGCGGCGATGTATCTGGATAATTTGAGGAGAGAAGTTGACGGCTTTTTGGATCTGTCCTTCCCGACTATCAGCGGTTATAAAGAAAATGCGGCCATGATGCACTATGAGGCGACGGAGTCGGAGAACAAAGAACTGAAAGCCGAGGGAATGCTCTTAGTGGATTCCGGCGGCCAGTATATGGGCGGTACGACGGATGTAACGAGAACGATCGTGCTCGGTGAGATCAGTGAAGAGATCAAGAAACATTTTACGGCAGTAACGGTCGGTATGCTCAGACTTACCGCAGCCCGGTTCCTGTATGGCTGTACGGGCAGAAATCTGGATATTCTGGCGAGAGAGGCCGTCTGGAATCTGAACATCGATTATAAATGTGGTACGGGACATGGTATCGGCTATATCCTGAATGTCCATGAAGGCCCGCAGAATATCAGATGGCGGTATACGGATACGATGAAAGAAGCCGTTATTGAGGCCGGTATGGTCATCTCCAATGAGCCGGGAGTGTATAAAGAAGGCAGCCATGGCATCCGCACGGAAAATATCATCGTGGCTAAAAATGGAGAGAAGAATGGAGACGGTCAGTTCATGTATTTTGACACACTGACTTATGTACCGATAGACCTTTGCGGAATCGAGCCTTCTTATATGCAGGAAGTGGATATTCAGAGACTGAACGCTTACCATAAGGCTGTTTACGAAAAAGTGAGCTCTTATCTGAACGAGGAAGAGCGAGACTGGTTGAAAGAGGCGACGGCACCCGTTTGAATAAGTTCCGTTCGAGAACAAAAAAATAATTGAGGTATCCATGAAATTTTATAAGAATCTGTATATCGGTGATACTATTAAAAATCCGAACAAAGTAAAGAGAAAAATAAGACACCATGCAAAGCAGTTGAAGGTATTCGTGATCCTGCTGGCATCGGGCAGCGATCAGCTTGAAATATGTCATAGTCTCCTGTTGGAACAGCCTTATTACCATAAGAAAGAAAATGCACCCTATATTATCGGTATTGCAGGAAATTATGAGGAAGCGGTCGCACTGATCTGCCGGATTACGCAGGAAGCGGTAACGCAGAACGGGGATGCCGATCTGAAACGGTATCTGTTTCCGGAAACTCAGGAAGTAAGAAAGGCATGATTGAGCGATGTTACATATAGTGTTGCTGATTTTAAAAATAATAGGAATCATTCTGGGCGCATTGCTCGCAGTTCTGCTCATCGGTCTTTGCATCGCATTGTTTGTACCGGTACGTTATCAGATAGAGGCAGGCCGGACAGAAGCAGAGGACGCTCCACCGATAGAAGCCAGTGTGAAGATTACATGGCTGCTTCATTTGATTAATATCAGGATTCAGTATCCTGCCGATGTTTATCTCAGAGCACGGATTTTTCTGTTTACTATATTCCGGCTGCCACAGGAGCGGAAGAGAGAACGCGGCAGGAAAGCGCCTGGTAAGAAAAAGAACGATAAAGAAGAGGCGGCCGAAAGAAATAGAAAAGATGCAGAAAAAGAGCATGGGCGTTCTCAAGAGGTAGAAGACGGGCGGAATGCAGAAAGCAGCCAGAGCGTAGAAGGTGTGCGGAATGCAGAAAGCAGCCAGAGCGTAGAAGGTGTGCGGAATGCAGAAAGCAGC